>SXXZ01000327.1 GCA_005789375.1 Verrucomicrobiales bacterium
CCCTCTGGTGGTCGAAGGCTAGCATCGGCAGTCGTGGTGAGGCATGGCCGGTGCAAGGCTTCTTTTCGGCCATGGGATATTTCGGCAGCAGAGAGCCTCTCCTCGTCGGAGAGAGCCGATCCTGAAGGTCCATCCAATCGGAAATGGCGAGGATCCCGGTAAGATCCATTCATCAGGAAGCGCACCGAATGGGTCGCTCTCCGAAAAAGCCCCCTTGGAACAGGGTTCCAAGGGGGCTTGATCAGCTAAAGGGACTTTAAAGCCCCCGAATTTTAATCGTTCAGATCAGAGCTCAGTACTCGCGCTTCTTGTTCAGACCGGGGGACGGCACCGGGTAGTGGCCGGTGGCGTCGGCGAGGACGGGGGCCGGAGAATCCATGCGGAAGTTCTCGATGCCCGGGGCGAACTCGTGGTCGTTGTTGAGGATTTGATCATAGGTGATGACCTGGCCGGTGTGGGCGGCCATACGACCCATCGACGACACGAGACTGGCGCGCACGCCGCGATCGACTTCGTTGTAGGGCTTGTCGTTGCGAATAGCCTCGGTGAGATCTTCCCACTCCATCTGGTAGGGGTCGGGCTCCTGACGGGGACCGCGCCAGACGATGTTCTCGGGCTTCATTTCCTGACCCTTGTAAATACGAGCCTTGGAGGGCGCGTGGCCATTCTCGGAGATGACGGCCAAGCCCTTGCTGCCGTGGGCGTAGCTCGCGAATTGGTCATGGCAACCCGGAACGATGCGGCCGTAGTGCATCAGCTTGGAACCATCGGGGAAGGTGTACTCCACCGAGTAGTTGTCGAAGTTCTGGTCCACGTTGTCGCCACGATAGTGACGGCCGCCGGAGGCCTGGGCCATCACCGGCCAGGCGTCCTTGATCCAGCAGCTCTCGTCGATGTTGTGGATGTAGTAGTCGTTGAAGGCACCGCCGGAAGCCCACAGGAAGCTGTGGAAACGCTCGATTTGCCAGAGCAACTCGCTGCGGCCCTCGGGCTTCTTGACCGAGAAACCGGAGGCCACCGGGCCGTGCATGCGGTAGCAGCGCATTCCAATGATGTCGCCAGCCTCGCCGTTGCGGACGCGGTCGAAGAGTTCGCCACGGACGCGGCAATGGCGGCACATGAGGCCGACTCCGACCTTGATCCCCTTCGCTAAGGCCTTTTTGTTCAGTTCAAACATGCGGCGGGAGGTCGGACCGTCGACGGTGACAGGCTTCTCCATGAACACGTTGATGCCCTTCTCGATGGCATACTTGTAGTGCACCCATCGGAACGCCGGCGGCGTGGCGAAGATGGCGATATCCTTGCCCGGGGTGAGCAAATCGATGGCCTTCTTGTAGCCCTCGAAATCAATAAAACGGCGCTCTTCCGGAACATCGACGCGTTCCTTGAACTCGCCCTTGAGACCCTCGTAGCTCGACTTGAGCCGGTTCTCGAAAACATCCGCCATGGCGATAAGCTTCATCGGTCCGGTCTTGACGCGCAGGGCGTTGGCAGCGGCACCCGTTCCACGGCCACCAGCACCCACGAGCACGACGTTGATCGTGTCGGTGTGGGCCACGTGGGCGGCGCGAGCTGGGTCTAGGGCAACGGCGGCAACAGCCGCGGCCATGGGCTTAGCAGCTCGGCTAGCCAGCATGCCTGCGATGCCACCGGCGCCGGCAATGGATCCGGTGCGCTTCAGGAAATCACGACGGGAAGAGTCGGGTGTTTGTTTCATAACGAGGAGGTACTTACGAACGACAACTCAGGTTGGGATCGGATTCAAACAGTTTCATGCGAAGTGCAGGAAATAATTGAGCGATCGACCGGTGGCCCCGAGATGGATTGGTTTTGGAATGGGCTTCTGAGCAACCGGACGTTTACATGAGTCATGCGCCAAGGCTGGGGTATTTTCCGAGGATGCGTCATTGCCATGCTGGCTCTGATTTGTGGCTGCACAACCCCCAAATCTCCGTCCTACACGCGCTTTCCGCAAACGCTCATTCCCCCGCCTCCAGCGACCCCCGAGTCCGCGGCTCCCATTTCCATAGCTCCCAGCGGCTCAACGGTGCTGGTTCAACCTCCAGTCGCTCTCGAGTCCAACGCCGTGGCTCCGCTCCGCTCCGCGGCGACCTCCCCGGTGACAGCCCCCTCCCCGGCCCACAACGACAATGAGCCCTGGACTCCCATTGCGATCTGGTGCCGCTCCAAGGGGCTGCCTACTCCGGAAATTCAAGCTGGGTCCCGGGCCGTGAAGATCGGCGGTATTACCCATTTTCTGGGCTTTGAACCCATCGATCAGAGTGGAACGATTTGCATTCACCCGCTGGATCGCATCAAGACCTTTGAACCGCTGACGCTGGCTCCCGCTTGGCCTCACCCCAAAATTCTCGTGTTAGATCCCGGACACGGGGGGGCTCAGGCCGGCTCACGCTGTCTAACGGGCAACCGCTTCGAAAAGGAGTTTACCCTCGATTGGGCGCTGCGTTTGAAGCCGCTACTGGAGGCTCAAGGATGGACCGTTTATTTAACACGAACCAACGATTCTGAGCTGTCGCTGACCGACCGAGTGCGAGTGGCCGAAACCCAGCACGCGGGGCTCTTCATCAGCCTTCATTTCAACTCGGCCTTCCCCAACACCCAGGCCCATGGGCTAGAAACCTACTGCTTGACGCCGTGCGGGCTCACCTCGACCACCACCCGTGTGTACGCCGATGACACCACCGCGACCTTTCCTAACAATCAACACGACGCGGGCAACCTAGTTTTGGCGCGGCGCATCCACCGTCATCTACTTAGCGCCACCGGGGCATCCGACCGCGGCATCCGACGTGCCCGATTCATGGACGTGCTGAGGGGGCAAAACCGCCCCGCCGTGTTGGTCGAAGGAGGTTTTTTATCCAACGCCGAAGAGTCCCAACGCATTAACACTCCGGCCTACCGCCAGCGCTTGGCCGTGGGATTGGCCCATGCGCTGGAATGAGTCGACAGCAAAAAATGAGCGGTTGGCCTAGTCGTTCGACTCGGGTAATCAAAAAAAACTTTGAACACTTTCTCGGCAAACTGTCTATATTCGCGAACCGCTGGTGGTTCATGGTTGTCTCAATACAATCTGCGTCGTTCTAACGCCGTGGGTTGACGTGCAACCTCACTGTCGCCGCTCTGCATGGTATTTTGCAGAGGGGACGACAACCTTCCACCTCAACTGCGAGCGCAATTGACGGCGGGCGGAATTGACGTATTTACACCACGACTCTGACAATGATTGACGTAGAAAATTTGATCAAGGAGTTCGGGCCCAAGCGGGCGGTGAACGGAGTTACCTTCACGATCCGCCGTGGCGAGATCCTCGGTTTTCTTGGGCCCAATGGCGCCGGAAAATCGACGACCATGCGGATGATCACAGGATTTTTCCCGCCCACCTCGGGTCGGGTCCGCATCGGTGGCCATGATATTGCCGAAGAACCCATCGCTGCCAAAAAACTCATCGGCTATTTGCCCGAAAGCGCTCCGTGCTATTCGGACATGACCGTCAATGGCTTCCTGCGATTCACCGCCGAACTTCGAGGCATGCGGGGCGCCCAAATCGACGCGGCCGTGGCCAAGGTGGCCGGCCAGTGCTTCTTGGAAGGCGTTCTCCACCAAAGCGTGGACACCCTCTCCAAGGGTTACCGGCACCGCACCTGTTTCGCCCAGTCCATCCTCCATGACCCCGAAGTCCTCGTGCTGGACGAGCCGACCGATGGCCTCGATCCGAACCAAAAGCACGAGGTCCGGCAAATCATCAAGCGAATGGGCCAAACCAAGGCCATTATCTTCTCAACTCACATCTTGGAGGAGGTCGAGGCCTGTTGTTCCCGAGCAATTATTATCGACCGAGGCACCGTGGTGGCCAACGGCACCCCGGCCGAACTGAAAGCCCGGGCAGAAGCGGCGGGTTCCGTGCACTTGCGTGTCCGAAACGTGGCCGCTGAAACCCTGAAGTCGAAACTGGGCTCACTCCCGGTGGCCGGACGGGTTAGCCTGCAGGACAATACCGACGGGTCGCTTTCGGCACGGGTCTTCCCGCGCGACACATCCACACGGGCCGACCTGGCGCTGGCGGTCGCTCAGACTGCGACCCAGTCCGGGTGGAGCTTCGATGAGCTGCACACTGAAGAAGGCCGTCTGGATGACGTTTTTCGGGCAATCACCCTCCCTGATTCCGTCAAAACCCGC
>SXXZ01000328.1 GCA_005789375.1 Verrucomicrobiales bacterium
CAGGCGCCCCTTGGCATCACGCTTGGACAGCCGCGGAAATTGGCCTCCCACCGTGACCAGAGTGCCCCGGTGCATGAGCTTCACCTTGCCCTCGGTGACCTCCACCGATGTCACCCGGCATTCGGCCGCGAGAAGCCGCAGCTCATGGGTCTGAAGCAACAAATCGACTGGCCCCGGCAAGGGCCCGAAGCGATCCCGCAGTTCCTGCCGCAACCCTTCGACCCCGGCCTTGTCGGTGACCTGAGCCAGCTTGCGGTAGACCTCGACTCTTTGGGAGGGTTCCCGCACGTAATCGAGCGGCAGGTATGCCGGGAACTTCCGCCCGTCGTCTTCGTCCACCGGACGCCGAGAGCCCGAAGACCTCCCCCGGGAGGGCTCCTCATCTGGGTCGTCCCAGTAGGTGGCGACACAGCCGTCCCTGGGAATGGAGATGTTCAGGGCGGGCTCACTGTCGGACTTAGAACGACGCGAGTCACTCTTAGCGGACCCTTCTTCACCCGGATTGGTGGCCAGGAAATCCAGCGATACTCGAACCTCGATCCGAGTCCGGACTGTTTCACCCTTCAACACCGAGATACTCTGACCGAGCAGTTGGCAATACAGGTCGAAGCCCACCGCAGTGATGTGGCCGCTCTGCTGGGAACCGAGCAAATTGCCCGCACCGCGAATCTCCAAGTCGCGCATGGCGATCTTGAAACCGCTACCCAGCGCACTGTACTGCTTAATGGCACTCATCCGTTTGCGGGCCTCGGTCAGCAATTGGGCGTGGCGTGGCAACATCAGGTAGCAATAGGCCTGGTGCTTGTAGCGACCCACACGGCCGCGGAGCTGGTACAGTTCGCTCAGACCAAAACGATCCGCCCGGTCGATGATTATCGTGTTGGCATTGGGAATGTCCAAACCGCTCTCGATGATGGTGGTGCTCACCAACACATCGGCCTCGCCGTTGACGAAGCGCGTCATGACCTTCTCGAGCTCGTCGTCGGCCATTTGCCCGTGCCCCACCAAAATCCGAGCATCGGGCACCAGTGTCTTCAACTTGAGAGCCACGTCCTCAATGGTGGAGACCCGATTGTGCAGGAAGTACACCTGACCGCCCCGATTCAATTCCCGCTGGATGGCATCGCGGATGACCCTCTCATCGTAATTGCCCACGATGGTCTCCACCGGCAGGCGATCCTGCGGCGGGGTTTCCAGAGTACTGAGGTCCCGGGCTCCCGTGAGGGCCAGGTACAGCGTCCGTGGAATGGGAGTCGCACTGAGGGTCAGTACATCGACGGTCCGGCGCAGCAGTTTGAACTGCTCTTTGTGCTTCACGCCAAACTTCTGCTCCTCGTCCACGATCACCAGGCCCAGATCCTTGAAGATCATATCCGCGGAGACGATCCGGTGGGTTCCGATGACGATATCCACCGCACCAACAGCCGCTGCCTCCATCACTCCTTTTTGCTGCTTGGTTGTCCGGAAACGGCTCATCAATTCGATGCGCACCGGATACTCCGCCATGCGCTCGCGGAAATGGTTGTAGTGCTGCTGGGCTAGGACCGTGGTGGGCACCAGCAACGCCACCTGCTTGCCTCCCATGACCGCCTTGAACGCGGCTCGGATGGCCACCTCGGTCTTGCCAAAGCCCACGTCCCCACAAATCAGACGGTCCATCGGCTTAGGGAGCTCCATGTCGACCTTGGAGGCCGCGATGGCCTTCACTTGGTCGATTGTCTCCTCGAATTCGAAACTCGCCTCAAACTCCCGCTGCCACGGGGTGTCGACCGAGAACGGATGACCCGGCTGAGTGGCCCGCGCCGCCTGTACAGAAAGCAGTTCGGCCGCCAAGTCCCGCACTGACCGTTGAGCTTGCTCCTTGGCCTTGGTCCAGCGAGTGCCGCCGATAGTGCTCAGCTGCGGACGCGCCTTGCCCGCGCCCACATACTTGCTCACCAGGTGCGCCTCAGTCACCGGAACGTAGAGCTTGGGTGCCTCATCGTGGCTGGAGCTCGCGGCGTATTCGATCACCAGGCATTCCTGACCACCGCCCGAGGCGCCGGCTTGCCGAGGCGGCAGCGTCTTGAGACCCCGGTAAATGCCAATGCCGTGCTGGAGGTGCACCACGAAGTCCCCGAGGTCGAAGTCGGTGAAATCCACCTCGAAGGCATTGCGTACCGACTGCGCATGATGGGACTTCAAGCGCCGCGGCCGAGACACTTTGTAGCGCCCGTAAATCTCCGCGTCCGAGACCACGACCCGGCGGGAGAGTTGGCACAGAAATCCGCGAGAAAGGGTACCAGTCAGGACTTCCGGGACCGCTGAGGGCACGGAACCCTCAGCGGCCTCGCTTCCGTTGGAGGGCAGGAGTTCGCGCCAGAGCTCTCCGAAGCGTTGAAGCTCGCCGGAATTGTTGCAGAAAACCTGAAGGTGGTAGCCTTGTCTCAACCACCGCTGCATTTGTTGGAAAAACGTCCGTCGCTGCTCCTCGGCGACCTGAGTCGCAGGCAGGGTTGCTCCGATGGGACGGAACGCATCGAGGGATTCGATGAGCAGATCATTCGGATTGCCCACAAATTCCGAGACAGAATCCTCGACCCGGACCCAGACGCCTCCGGAGGTCTGAACCCGCAGTTGCAAGGCCTCCCAGGGCTCATGAAACACATCCCCCTCTCGAACCTGACTAGCGTGGTGTTCTGCTTGGAGAGCCAGCGCCTGCGGCCCGCAAAGCACCACCAGCGCATCTTGGCCCCAGTGCGCATCGAGAGCGCTCACCGCAGGTGATGGCGCATCGGACCCGGCCTTGGGACGCAGCAAACTCAACTCACCGGCCGGTGGAACCACGCACGAGTCGATGGCTTCCAAACGGGTCTGGCGGTGGGGATCAAATTCACGAAGCGACTCCAACTCATCCCCGAAGAACTCCAACCGAACTGGCCAAGGGCGATTGAGAGGCCACAAATCCACAATGCCACCGCGCCAAGATAGCTCCCCTTTATGGGAGACCTGGGCCTCGGGCTCATAACCCTGCGACTCAAGCCATTCGATGAGATCCAGCGGGTTGACCGTTTCTCCCCGACAGAAGGTCCGAGTCCTCGAGTTGAACTCGTCCGGGGTAAAAGTGCGCTGCTGCAAGGCCGTCACCGAAGTGATCACCAGTCGGCTTTTCGGACGAACACCTTCTACCCGCCGCAGGGCAATAAGCGTTTCGAGCCGTTCGCTGATAATGTCGGCATGGGGCAATCGGGAATCCTGGGGCAATGTCTCCCAAGCCGGAAAAAACTGCGGACGCTCCCCATCCAGCCAAGTGGCGGCATCGGCGTGCAACAGTTCTTGGGTTTTCAGCGTGTCCGTGATGGCCACGACGTGGCGGTCCGGATAAAGCCGATGCAGCACGGCCACCAGCCATGCCTGCGCCGCCGGAGCCACACTCTCCAAACTCACGACCCCGCCGGCCTCGACCTTTTGGCGCAACGACTCAACGACCGGCGATTTCAGCCAGCCTTGCAACACGGTGGGAGATGCGGGATCCAAGCCCGCAAAGAGTGCCCTGAAATTGTCGAATGGCGATTTTGGAATTGAGCCGTCGGTCGATGCGTTGCCCGATTGCCTGATGTCATCGACTGCTTGTGTAGAAATCCGGGATCAAACCGGAGCCATGGCCCAAGTGCTGCCCGAGTTGGGTGGGTGGCTTGTCCGGTATCAAAGACCCCTCCCCGGCCATGGCCTCGTGGAAGCACTGCATCATGACGACGCGGTCATTGCTCGATATCCCCGAGAGATGTGGGCGGGCAGCCCCCTGCTCTTTCCAATAGTCAGCTACAACCACGTCCCCGGCGCCGACCACCATTATCCCTGGGCCGGTCAAAACCATCCGATGCCAGCGCATGGATTTGCCCGAAAAACTCCCTGGAAAGTCACGACCCAAGAAACCGATCAAGTCCAACTCGAACTCACCGACAGCGACGCCACACGGGCGGTGTTCCCCTTCGCCTTTCGTTATCGCCTGACCTACCGGCTTCAAGAAGGTCGCCTGCATTGGCAGCAAGTTATCGAGAATCTTTCCCCTGAACCCATGCCCTTCGGCGTCGGGTTTCACCCCTATTTGCCGATGCCGCTGAGCGCAGGATCCAAGCGGAGCGACTGCGTTATCCGTATTCCCCGAGCCACCCGCTTCAATCCGATCGGACGCGGCGACGCCTATTTTTCAGAACCGTTCTCCGAACAGGAATTGCCAGCCACCGTGGACACCGGATCCACCCTGCTCTTAGGAAACCTCCGGAGCCAAGAACTGGCCCTGGTGGACCGGGCAGCCCGCCTGGAAGTGGTCGTCAACTGGGAAGGGGCACCGGCCTATCGCTTCTGCGCGCTCTGGTCGCGGACGCCCTCGGAAAATTTCTACTGCCTAGAACCCTGGACTTGCCTGCCCAACGCCTTCAGCCGACCGGACGACCGTGAGCTTCAAATCCTAGCGCCCGGCCAATCCTTTCAAGCGTCGATGTGGATGGAAGTCCGTCCCTGCTGACGCACCCATCCCTCGGGCAAGAAAACGCCCGGAACGGCACGAAGCCATTCCGGGTGTTCCTACTGTTCTCGATCGGAAGTCCTTCAGATCCCGTGGAAGTTCGGCAGGTGCAACTTCTCGCCGCCGCGCATCGCGCTCTCGTGCGCTAGAATACCCACGAGGGTCCAATTCACCGACTGGTGCAAGTCTGGGAAGCTCGGGCGGTCTTCGATCACACTCATCACAAACTCGTGGACCAAGTGCGGATGGCTGCCGCCGTGGCCGCTGCCTTGAACGAAGCTCAAGTGAACATTCTCACTCATGTCATAGACGCCCTTCGTCGTGAACGGACGAATGGCCTCAGGCAACAGGTGGGCATAATCGGGAATCTTTACCTTTTCCACCGTCTCACCGCCGAGGTGCAGCACTGGATCATCGTGCTCGGTGAGCTGCCACTCGAAGGAAGTCTTAGAGCCATAGCAGTCGAAGCTCTCCTGATACTGGCGCGCGGCATCGAACAAATACCGCGTGACCTCACCGGCCACATCCTGGCTACGGACCTTGAACTGGGCCGTCTCAAAGGAGAACGGTGAACCATACTTGGCGATGCGGGACTCGGAGATACGGCCCGAACCCAGACACGACACAAACTCTGCCTCGCCGTTGACGATGCCTAAGCAAGGGCTGACGCAGTGCGTGGCATAATGCATCGGAGGCAATCCCTCCCAGTAGCCCGGCCAGCCATCCATGTTCTGGAGGTGACTTCCCCGAACAAACTGGATGCGTCCCAGACGACCGGTGTCCCGCAGTTCCCGCACATACAAATACTCCCGGCTCCAGACCACCGTCTCCATCATCATGTACTTCTTCCCGCTCTCACGGGCCGCCTTCACGATCTCGCGAGCTTCCTCCACGGTGGTACAAGCCGGCACCGTGCAGGCCACATGCTTGCCCGCGCGCAGAGCGGCGATGGCCTGCGGCGCGTGCAAGTGAATGGGCGAATTAATATGCACCGCATCCACCAATGGGTCGCGGATCAAGTCCTCAAAGGACGTGTAGCGCTTCTCCACTCCGAAGGCATTGCCCACCGCATCCAGCTTGTCCTGGGAGCGCTGGCAAATGGCGTACATCTCCGCATGGGGATGGCGTTGATAAATGGGGATGAACTCGGAACCGAATCCGAGACCGACAATGGCGATATTGAGTTTGCGGCTCATGATAGGGAAAGGGTGAGGCACGGCGGGTCGCTGATGAAAACCGCGCTGAGAACTGCGCCAAATCAAACGCACCCATCCCCCGCCCGGCAACGCGAAACTAGATCCTAGATTTTAGATCCAACCGAAACCATCCCGTCGGATCCGATCCAATTCAGAGCCTGGACCGACCTGTCCCACCCATCCGCACACCCCGGGCGGCCGCGGGACCGTTCCCGCGCAGCCCCCCC
>SXXZ01000329.1 GCA_005789375.1 Verrucomicrobiales bacterium
TGCCGCAGGATGGCCGCATTAAGGTTCGGATCGAGGACACCGAGGTGGACATTCGTGTCTCGGTCATTCCCATGCTTCATGGCGAGGCGGTGGTCATGCGTCTGTTGCGGCAGAACTCGACCCTGAGGGGCCTGGCCCATATCGGTCTTGGAGACCGCGAGTTGGAGCGTTTTCAGAAGGTGCTGAATTTGCCGCACGGCATAGTGCTGGTGACAGGCCCGACCGGCAGCGGCAAGACCTCGACTCTTTACACGGCCCTCAACGAGATCAACGACGAGGTCCGCAAGATCATCACGATCGAGGACCCCGTTGAGTATCAGCTCCGGGGCGTGAACCAGATTCAGGTTTCAGAGAAGGCCGGACTGACCTTTGCTCGTGGGTTGAGGTCGATCCTCCGCCACGATCCGGATGTTGTGCTGATTGGTGAAATTCGAGATCGAGAGACAGCGCAGATCGCAGTGCAGGCCTCACTGACCGGCCATTTGGTTTTCTCTACCCTGCACACCAACGATGCACCCGGCGCTCTGACCCGCCTGGTAGATATGGGAGTCGAGCCGTACCTCGTGGCGTCGTCTCTCGAAGCCGTTCTGGCCCAGCGGTTGGTTCGAGTCTTGTGTCCTCATTGCAAGGTTCCCGACACCTCGGCTCACGCGAAATCCTTCCGATCCCGCATGGGTATAGCTCCAGCGGTCGAACTCTTTAAGGCCGTTGGATGCCGAGAGTGCCGGCAAACTGGATTCTTCGGACGACACGCCATTTTTGAATGGATGGACACCGATGAGAATATTCGTCGGCTGATTCTTGAAAATGGTTCGACCGATCAGATTCGTTCGGCCGCCCGAACTTCCGGCATGCGGACATTGGCCGAGGACGGCTGGCGGTTGGTAGCTCAAGGCATCACGACCGTAGAAGAGGTCTTGAGTGTCACGACCGACAAGGAAACTCCGCGATCTCAGGCTCCCGCCGATTCAGGCGAAGACACCGACCGAGCCCAGGTCCCCGGGGCATCGGGTTCACGAACCTGACTCATGCCAACCTTCACCTACCGAGCACTTCAAGCCGATGGGCGGATGGCCGATGGCATCGCTGAAGCGGCCACCCGTTCTGAAGCCTTGCGAGTCATCGAGACTCGAGGCCTGCGTCCCGTGAGTGTGACCGAAGCCCGTGGCAGCGGAAAACCCACCGTCAAACCAGCCAAGGATTCGGCCGCCGGAACCCAGGGTCTGGGCGGGTTGTCTTTTGGTGGTTCTAAGGTGAGCTCGGAGGAATTAGAGAATTTCACCCGGCTGCTCTCCAGCCTTCTCGCAGCCGGAGTGCCGTTGAGCCGGGCGCTGACCATCCTCGGTAAGGAGGCTTCGTTGCCGGTCGCCTCGGCGAAGTGGCGAGAAATCCACGGACTGGTAGTGGATGGCATGTCCCTGGCCAACGCCATGGCCCGATCCCCGGAAACCTTCCCGAAGGTTTACACAGCGATGGTCGAGGCGGGCGAGGCGGGCGGATTTCTCGATGTCGTCTTGGCGCAAATCGCTGACTTCCAGTCCCGGGAAAAGGAGCTCCGTTCCAAGGTGCTCACGGCAATGATCTACCCAGCGGTCCTGCTGCTGATGGCCGTGGTGGTGTTGAGCGTTCTGCTGGTCTTTTTCATTCCTAAATTCCAGAAAGTTTTCACCAGCGTGAAGGGCGGCTTGCCCCTGATCACTCAGATCATTATCGCCACCAGCGACATCCTACGTTCTTACGGTCTGTTGGTGTTGGTCGGGCTGGTCCTCGGTGGTTTCTTTTTGAGGACCTGGATCATTTCGCCGGCCGGCCGGCGCGTTTGGGAAGGGCTGACTTTGAAGGCGCCGGTCGTGGGTCCGCTCAGTGCCCGATTTGCTATGGCGCGTTTTTGCCGAATGCTCGGGACCTTGATCGGAGCGGATGTCCAATTAGTTCAGGCTTTGAATGTGGCCCGTCGTTCGATTGGCAACCAGATCCTGGTTGATGCCGTGGCTCGTTCGATCGACCAGGTGCAGCAGGGTGGACGTCTCGGCCAAAGTCTGGCGGACTGTCCCACCCTCTTCAGCGGGTCTGTGATGGAGATGATCTCGGTGGCGGAAGAGAGCGGGCGGCTGGATGTCGAACTCATCCGCATCGCCAACGTCACGGAGAGTGAATTAGACCGACGTCTTAAAACTGCGGTGGCCTTGGCCGAGCCGCTGATGCTCTTCCTGATCGCCGGTTTTATCGGCTTCATCTTCATCGGTATGCTGCTTCCGGTTTTTTCCCTGCAAGACTACATCAAGTAATTCCTTCTGACCTCATGAACCTGAACCTCTCCCTTCGTCCCCAGGCAGGAGCCTTCGCCGGCAAAACACGTCATCGCCACCGTGGTTTCACCCTCGTTGAGATGCTGTTGGTCATCACCATTATCGGCATCTTGGCCGCCCTCGTGGTCCCGAAGATGATGGGTCGTAGTGAACAGGCCCGGCAGTCGGCGGCCCGAGCGGATATCGCCTCGATCAAGACAGCCTTAGACGCCTACGAGGTAGACAACGGCTCCTACCCCAAGACCTTGGCTGACCTTCTCCAGGCACCACGGCAGGCCCGTAACTGGCGTGGACCTTACCTCGATAAGATCCCTCAGGATCCCTGGGGCAATGAATATTTGTACGCTCAACCCGGACGACAGAATGCCACCTCCTTCGACCTGTCCTCCATTGGGCCGGACGGCAAGGCGGGAACCGAGGATGACTTTGGTAACTGGACGGCCAAATAAGGATCGCGGTCCGACGCGTTCGCGGCGGCACGGCTTTACTTTGATCGAAATGATCTTGGTGATGGCCCTGTTGGTGGTGGCTGTCTCGATGGTGTCTCCGCGCCTGTCGGGATTCATCCGCGGCCGAGCCTTGGAGTCTGAGGCCCGTCGGGTTCTGGCCCTGACGCATGCGGCCCGGAGTCGGGCTATTTCTGAGAGCATGCCTGTCTTGTTATGGCTCGACGCCACCGTGGGCCGCTATGGTGTTGAGCGCGAAACCCGTGGGCAAAACGGCGACCCGTTGTCCCAAGAGTTTACCGTCGATGACAATCTCCGGATCGCCTTTGATCAGGCCCAACGTCTCATCGGCCAAACTCTGACAAGCACTCGCACCACGGGTCTGCTGCCCGGAGTGTCCACTTCCCCAAAGTCCACCACCGCACGAACCGAACCGTCGATCCGGTTCCTGCCGGATGGGACCCTCGATGAGGACAGTCCCAATGCCATTCGCATCGAGGACTCGGATGGGTCCGTGCTGTGGCTCGTTGAAGGGTCCGACCGCCGTCATTATGAAATTCGCACCGGTCTCCAATAACCGTCGGCGAGCGGGGTACACCCTGGCGGAGACGCTGGCGGCCCTCCTCTTTTTGGCCATCGTGATCCCCGCCGTGGTCGAGGCTCTGCATGTGGCGAGTCGAGCGGGCACTGCGTCTATTCGGCGAGCGGTGGCGGCCCGCATTGCTGAACGGATGCTCACCGAGGCGACCCTCTACACCAATAGCAGTGCCACGCAAAGCGGGACTCAAGTTGAGGGAACAGTGGACTATCGGTGGACGGTGACCCGCGAGAACTGGGTGCAAAGCAGCTTGCCATTATTGACGGCCGAGGTGCGCTTCCTGACGCAGGGACAGGAGTCTTCGGTGCGGTTCTCCACGCTGGGTCACCCCGTCGATGCGATCGCTGGCAGCAGTAGTAGCAGCAGCAGCAGTACCGCCACCCGATGATCACCCGAGTTTCATCCGGAAGCAGGAACCCATCGGGGTTCACATTGATCGAATTAATCCTCTCGATGGGAGCGGCGGCTCTCATCCTCATCGTCGCCAATCAGGTGCTCTTCACGAGTCTTCGGCTCCGCAATACGGTTTCTGATGCGATCGAATCGGCGGCCCCGCTGGAGCTGGCGCTCGATTCCTTGCGTCAAGACATCCAGGGTGCGGTGACCCCTAAGACCAACGGACTCATCTCCGGCTCCTTCCGCGCCGGTACTCTGTCCAGTACCGTCAATGCCCAGCCCGTTTCGCTCGAGTTCAATACAACCACCGGTTCGCTCCGCGCTTCAGAGCCCTGGGGCGCGGTTCAACGCGTTTCCTACAGTCTTCGGAATTCGGTCGAAGGAGGATCGGCTTCGATGGACCTTTATCGCGGCGTGTGCCGAAATCTTCTGGCCATCTCCGTGGCCGAAGTGGAAGACCAACTCCTCTTGCGCGATGTGGCTCGTCTGGATGTAGAATCCTTCGACGGCACTCAGTGGCTTGCGCAGTGGGATACCACCGATGTCTTGGGCACCACCACCAACCTTCCGGTGGCCGTCCGCATTCGTCTCCA
>SXXZ01000330.1 GCA_005789375.1 Verrucomicrobiales bacterium
AAGCGACCTTCCTTAATTTTGGCCGATGAACCGACCGGCAATTTGGATCCCGACAATGCGGCCCGGGTGCTGGAGCACTTGGACCACTATCGACGCTCCGGTGGCACGGTGGTGCTGGTCACCCACGGGTCCGAGGCCAATCGGTATGCCACCCAACGTCTCCGGTTGGAGGCCGGGCGCTGGGCTGTTCCGTCCTCATTTACCCCTTTTTAACGACTCTGCATCATGAACCGATTCTGCACTTTGATCGTAGCGGCAGCCGTCTGGGCCGCGGCTTCCGCCCGGGCCGCCGACTGGCCTACCTACCGCGGAGACTATGCCCGCAGTGGCGTCTCCACCCAGAGCCTGGCCGGGACTCCTGTGGTCTCATGGACTTGGCAATCCCAGCATCCGCCGCAACCCGCGTGGCAGGGAGAGGCCAAGTGGGATGGTTGGAACAAGGTTTTCGACCTGAAGCCGCGTCAGGCTTTCGACCGTGCTTTCCATGTCGTGGTGTCCGGGCGTCGAGCCTACTTCGGTTCTTCAGCCGATGATCAGGTGCGCTGCTTAGATACCCGATCAGGAAAAGTGCTCTGGACCTTTTTCACCGAGGGACCCGTCCGATTGGCTCCGACTCTCCATGAGGGGCGCCTCTATTTCGGCAGCGATGATGGCTGCGTCTACTGCCTCCAGGCGGACGACGGGCGATTGATTTGGCAGACTCGGGCTGTCCCGACGGATCGACGGATTCCGGGCAACAGTCGCATCATTTCGGCCTGGCCCGTGCGCACTTCTGTGGTGGTTCAAGACGGCAAGGTGTACGTGACAGCGGGGATGTTTCCGGCCGACGGAGTTCACTTGGTCGCATTGGAGGCCGGGACCGGAACTGAAGTTTGGAGGCAGGTTCAGAACGACCTCCCAGCCCAGGGCTACCTTCTGGCTTCCCGCAGTCGCCTTTACGTGCCGGCGGGCCGCAACAATCCGGCCGTCTGCGACATTGCGACAGGCAAGCGGGTCCGGGTCGTGGAGGGAGCCGGTGGAACGTATGCGCTCTTGACCGACGATTTGCTCGTCTTTGGACCGGGCAAGACCGGGCAATTGGGAGCGGTAGAGGACGGGAGTTCCGATCAACTAGCCAGCTTCCAGGGCAACCACATGATCGTCACGGGCAACCGGTCGTACTTGCACTCGGATTCAGAAATCACCGCCCTCGATCGCGGTCGCTATTTGCAACTGGCGCGTGAGCGGAAATCTATTTCGCGCCAACAAGGCGAGTTGGCTAAGAAGGCCAAATCCCTCGCCAGTAAGGCGGGCACCGAGGCCGAGCGGGAAGCCATCAAGAAGCAACTGGTCGACTTGGGTAAACGCCTCGACGAAGCCACCCTGGCCATGGACCAATGCCTGCTTTGGAAGGCCCCTTCGATTTGGCCCCACTGTGTGATCTTGTCGGGGGATACTATCATCCTCGGCGGCTCCAGCGAAGTGGCTGGATTACCGGCAGCCTCGGGCAAACTGGGATGGAAACTCCCGGTTCCCGGCATCGCCTACGGGTTGGCCGCCGCCGATGACGCGGTGTTTGTCAGCACCGATCGCGGGGCCGTTTTGTGCCTTCGCTCTCCCAGTGCCTCGGAACCTTCTGCCTCCTCCAACGCTTCGACCTCTTCCCGGCCATGAATTCTGTTTCTTTAATTCGCCTCGGAGTCTCCGTTCTACTTTCCACTGCACTGAGTTTGTGTGCCCAGGAAACCGGCCGCATCGGGCGCTGGGTCTTCGCCCCGGAGTGGGCACAGAACGCGGGCATGCGATCGCCCGTCGGCAAGGAGTTGACCTTCGTGGGTAAACCCAGACTGGTGAAGGATCCCAGTCCGCCTCGGATCGAGCTTCCGGGCCGCGATGAGCGCATCGTGGTGGCCAACGCTCCGGATCGGGCGTTGCTGCCCGAGCGCGATATGACGGCTGAAGCCTGGGTCCGCGTGGACCGTGTCACGCCGTGGGGTGGGTTCATCGGCCAGGTGCAGGACAATGGCGACTTTGAGCGCGGTTGGGTGCTGGGATTCGTCGAATCCCGATTCACGTTCGCCCTCGCCTCCGAGGGTGGCAAGCAACTCACCTTCCTGACCGCTCCCACCGCCTTCCAGACCAACCGGTGGTATCATGTGGCCGGAGTGTATGACGGCGCCGAGATGCGCCTAGTGGTGGATGGCGCTGTGGTGGCGACCAGCCGCGATCAATCGGGTGCCATTTTGTATGCCCCTTCCGGGCCCATGGTCATCGGGGCGTATCAGGACGACGATCAGCACTTCCGTTTGAGCGGTGCCTTGCACGAAGTGGGGTTGTTCCGTCGCGCCCTGCCCTCGGCGGAGTTGTTGTCTCACTACGAAGCCCGGAAGCGCCTGTTTCCTGAACCGGCTCCCGAGCCGATTTTTGCCAAGCCTGATTTTGGTCCGTTCGTTGACTGGGTGGATCGCACGACGGTGCACGTGTCCTGGGAGACCCTCACGGATGAGCCGACGGTGTTGGAACTGGAAATGCCCGATGGCACACAACGCCGTTGGGGCGTCGGCCAGGCCCGCAACCATTCGGTGACACTCACCGGATTGCTGCCCGATCGGGAGTACCACTACCGGTTGATTTTCCCGGATCGCGAGGGGCGTCG
>SXXZ01000331.1 GCA_005789375.1 Verrucomicrobiales bacterium
CGCTTTGCGCTGGGGGTTTGGTGTTCGCCTCCAAGGCTCGCTCCGGCCTGACACCGCTCCGCTACGGTTTTTCGCTGGATCAGGTGGTGCTCGCAGGAATGCTCGCTCCGGCCTGACACCGCTGCTGCACCGGGTTCGGCAAATCGAATGCGGGTCCGGTGTGGACAATCGGCGGGATCTTGTTCTCATGGAACGACTCCCAGATCGGACCCTTATTCCATGAAACCTCGGATCAATCTCAACGCCCGCGCGGCCTTCACGCTGATCGAACTCTTGGTGGTCATTGCGATCATAGCCATTCTGGCCGGCATGCTTCTTCCAGCCCTGGGCAAGGCTAAGGCGAAGGGGGAGACTATCGCGTGCATGAACAATCTGAAGCAAATCGCGCTCTTCATGCAGTTGTACACGGATGAAAATCAGGAGGTGTTTCCAGGTCACCGGAATGGGAACCTCACCACGGCGGATGAGCTGCCTTCTCGGACGAATTGGTGGGGTACGGCGATGGTGGGTTATGCCAAGGGGCAATCGAATTACTTCCGCTGCCATGCGCTTAAGGGCAAGCGCAAGGATGCTGGGATCAGTTGGTCGTGGAAGTTCGATAGCCACCTGGTGGGCTATGGTTACAATGCATTCTTTCTAGGGGTGCACCCCTACGATTCCCACGAGGCGGCGGGTCTCTCGACGACGAAGTGGTTCAAACGGTCGTCAATTGTGAATCCTTCCCAGAATCTGGTGGTGGGCGACACCATGCCCAAGCCCGATTTGACCTGGAGCAGCAGTCTGTGGTGGCCCAGTTCTGGGATGACTCCGGGTCGGGGCAACACGTACGAGGGCATTGACGACAACCGCCATGGGCGCCGCGGTAATGTGGTGTTCAACGATGGCCATGCCGAGACGCGCCGCAGTGCCAATATCAATCCGCCAGACGATCCCATAAAAGGTGGGGCCAATCAGTTCCGTAATGCGCTCTACTGGGATCCGCTGCAACGCAAGGGCACTGCCGAATAGGCACGATCCAAGGACTAGGCTGGGCGGAACCGCTCGGAGGCTCCGATCTTCGATTAGATTTTAATGGGGGAAGTTGAACTGGGTTCGAGGGCCAAGCCCAAGCCTCATTGGACTTCTAAGCCCTGAGGCGGTGATCCAGTCTATCGCTGTGAGCGATGTTTCCACCGAGTCTGCCCGAGCCCGCCACGCGTGTTTGGTCGCGGAGATTTTGGCCCATGACCGGGCGTATTATGTTCTGTCGGCGCCGACTGTCACTGATCTCGAATATGACCTTCTGTACCGGGAGCTCCAGCAGTTGGAGTCGGCTCATCCGGAACTGATCACTCCCGAATCACCCACCCAGCGTGTGGGCGGGGCGCCGTCCGAGGGCTTTGCCCGTGTAGAGCACCAACGGCCGATGCTTTCTCTGGAAAAGGTGCTGGCCTCCGAAGAGCCCTCCTCGGTCGAAGAACCGGATCGCGAGCGTCGGGTCCGTTTGCAGGACGAAAACACGCTGGCTGCCTTGAGTGCCTGGTATGCTCAGGTTTGCAAGACATTGGGTCGGAACGCAGTGCCGCTGATCATGGAACCCAAGGTGGATGGGGTTTCGCTCAGCCTTCATTATCGACGGGGTAAATTAACTTTGGGAGTGACCCGGGGCGATGGGCGGTTCGGCGACGACATCACGGCCAACTTGCGCACTCTTCGCTCCATACCGCTTCAGTTGGAGACATCAAACCCGCCCGAATGGATTGAGATCCGGGGCGAGGCGTACATGACGCTGGAAGACTTCGGTACCATGAATGCCAGGCTGGCGGCGGCGGGCGAAAAGGTCGCGCCCAATCCCAGAAATGCGACCTCCGGATCGCTGAAGCTGCTCGACCCAAAGATCGTGGCTCAGCGACCCATCCGTGCTGTCTTCTATGCGGTGGGTGTGAGCGAAGGCATTCGTTTTGAAAGTCATTCGGAATTGTTGCGGCAGTACCAGGCTTGGGGAGTGCCGGTCCAGGGCTGTTGGTGGACGGGTGGCGGGATGGACGAGTTGCTCGGTCTCTACCGGAGCTCTGTCGTGGCGGGATACTATGAAGACCGGGACCTGCGCCGCCAGTTGCCCTACGAAATCGATGGCGTGGTCATTAAGGTGGATCGTTTCGACGATGCCGCGCGGATTCCGGACAAGCGCCGCTCGCCGGGCTACGCCATTGTTCACAAGCCTGTGCCGTGGATCACCCCCGCGCAGACGCGGCTTTTGGCCATCACCGTGCAAGTGGGACGCACCGGTGTTCTGACGCCGGTGGCCGAGTTGGAGCCGGTGTTCGTTCAGGGATCGACCGTGGCCCGGGCCACATTGCACAACGAGGACGAGATCCGCCGAAAGGACATCCGCATCGGTGACGCCGTGGTGATCCGCAAAGCAGGCATGGTCATTCCCGAAGTGGCCGAAGTCTTGACCACGTTGCGTGCGCCGGGCGCCGAGGTGTTCGACCTGGTTCGCCATGTCGGGGGTCAATGCCCGGCCTGCGGCGGACCCATCGCTAAGGAGAAGGTTTCGGATGGAGAGAAGGACGAGGTGGCTTGGCGTTGCCAAAACGTCGCGGCTTGCCCGGCGCAGTTGACCCGTCGCGTAGAATACTTCGCTCAGCGCAAGGCACTGGATATCGAGTCGTTGGGCGGGATCGTGGCCGAGAAACTGGTGGAACGAGGCTGGGTTCGTGATCCGCTCGATTTGTTCGACTTGAGTGCGGAGCGCCTGGCCACGCTGAACCTGGGCACCGATGAGGAGCCACGAGTCTTTGGTCCCAAAACTGCCACCAAAGTTGTGACCGCGTTGGAGCGGGCCCGCACCGCTCCGTTGCACCGTTGGTTGCACGCGCTGGGCGTGCCTTCGGTGGGCGAGACCATGGCCTACGAGATCGCGCGCCTTCATGAAGATCTGGGGCAGGTCGCCCGCTCGGAGATCCTGGCGGGCATCGTCCGATTGGGGCGACTCTACGACCAACTCTCCGACGCCTCGCCGTCCATGGCGGCCCCGGACTCGTCGGAGCGGGAGCGTCGCCGCGACGAGTACGATCGGCTCAAGGGCGACATCCGCGATCAGGGAGATCGAGTGGTGGAGCTGGGGGCCGCCGAGGCCAATGCCCGTTGGACTCAACTGCGGCAGAAGGGCAGCTCGGCCGTGCCCGAATACGTCACGCGCATCGAATACGGTGCCGCGGGGGCTCTGACCACGTATTTGGAGTCCGAAACCGGTCGCCGGATCCTGGAGCGATTGGACCGATTGGGTATCCAACCGAAGACCGAGCGGGCCGCCTCAGGTTCGGGTTCGGCCTCCGGGTCTATCGCCGGTAAGACCTGGGTGTTGACCGGAACCCTGCCCACCCTCGGACGCGACGAGGCCTCGGCGATGATCCGCCAATCCGGGGGTAAGGTGGCTTCGTCGGTCAGTCGCAACACCGATTACCTGCTGGCCGGCGAGAGCGCTGGGTCCAAGTTGGACAAGGCCCGCGAGCTAGGTGTCGCCATCGTGGACGAAGCCGCCTTCCTCAAGCTGGTGCGCGGCGATTGAGCCGGCCGGATCATTCGGAGTGCGCCCTCCGAGGGTTTGCTGGGTTGGGCAATTGCTTGGAAGCCGCCGCTGCCGCCAAGCGCGGCGCGAGCAGCGTGGCGGTCCGTGAAAAGACCTCCGGCGGAACGCCTAGGGCCTGCTTCAGAGCGATGTCCCGGTCCCAGGTATTGGTGACGCTGTCGATGCGCACTGCCTGGGCGGCCGTCAGGCGGTGTCCAAAAAGCCAGGGTGATACCAGGGCGGTGTTGATGAGGGGGAAATCGGATCCGTAGCAAAGCCGTCCGTCAAATTCCGTGCGGGTCAGCGCCTCGCCGAGGTAGCCCAACTTGTTGGCCTGCGTGAGCGAGGAAATCTCGGAATAGAGGTTTGGAAACTCAGCCATCATTCGAGCCAAACGATCCGTTTGCCGCTCGCCGTCGAGGTTTCCGGTGGAGGCGATGTGGGCCGCGATGACGGTGACACCCAGTCGGAGGGGCAGTCGCAGCCGTTCGGGATCGCAAAGTTCATCCTGCGCATGGGTGAAGGAGCGCTCTTGGCCGGTGTGGGTGAGCAGTGGCAGTTGGTGCCGTTTGAGATGCTCGTAGAAGGGGATCAATCGCTCGTCGGCAGGATTGATGCGCATAATGCTCGGGATCCATTTTACCAGAACTGCGCCCTGGGCTGCACAGGCATCCATGCGTGCCAAGGCGTCTTGCCGATACGGGTTGATGGAGGCGCCGAAGAGCAGTTGAGGGTACCGGGCGACTTCGCGGGCCAAGAACTTATTCGGGACGTAGACCTCCGTTGACTCAAGATCCAGTCGTCCATGTTCATCAACCACCCCATCCATAGCGAGGACCACGGCCTGATGGATCGATGTGCTTTGGGCTACTTGTGCGGCGATTTGCCCTACCAGCCATGCGTCCCCGTTCTGGGAGAGCGTCTGTCGAGTGGCCCCGAATGCCTTCAGGTAGGTGCTAAATTTCCAGCTGTTCTCTAGGTCTTTCGAAATGCGACACCCGCTGCCACCGGCGCCGATGCCTGCCGTGTGAGCGTGGAGATCGATCAACC
>SXXZ01000332.1 GCA_005789375.1 Verrucomicrobiales bacterium
ACTCATCGGCCAGATACGCTCCACGAAGTCCGTCGCGTAAGCACCCATGGTCCATTCGTGGCCGTCGGCACTCACTTCGCTCTCGACGTAGAAGTTGTCTAGCAACACGAAATCTCGGGCGAGTCGATGGTGGTTCGGGGTCACGGATTCGGGAAACAAGCAGAGCGTGGGATCACCCTTTCCCTGAGGCATGTCGCCCAGAACCTGATCGTAAGTGCGGTTTTCTTTGATGATGTAAATGCAATGACGGATGGGAGAAGGGTCGCCGGTGATCAACGGCACGGGGTGGCCCGGCTCCAACGTTTCAGGCGGCGCCGGTGGGCGGCACGCCAAGGTTCGCGCGGTGTACCGCTTCAATTGCTTCTCAAGATCTTCGCGTTCCTTGGGCAACTCGATGATGGACAACGACCCCTGCAAGAGACCGCCAATGTATTCACGAATGGTTGCCGGCGCTTCGCGGCCGGGTTGAGGGCCCATGCGATTAGACTTGGAAGCCAACCCTTTACCATTGGTCACCAAAAGCCGCCGACCATCCGGAGTGACGCGGACCGAAGTGGGATACCATCCGGTGGGAATGAATCCCATCGATCGGCTGCGACCGGGCTGCCGAACATCAAAAACGGCGATCGCGTTGATGTTGGCGTTCGACACGAAGAGCAACGATTCGTCGGGGCTGAGGGCCACACTGTTGGGCGTTGATCCCGGGGGCGAATCCGGCTCCAGCTCGGCCGCGAGGGTTTCCACACAACTGCCGCCAGCGGTTTCGAGAACACTAATGGTGTTGCGGTTGGCGTTGGCGACGAACAGGAATTTGCCCGCCCGGTTGAGGACCATTTCATTCGGATGCTCTTGCACGGGCCATCGAGCCAGCTTGCGCCCAGAACTCAGCTCCAAAACACCCACTTCCGCGCGCCCCCAATGACTAACGTAAAGTCGGTCGTGGGCGACGTCGGGAAGACAGGCGAACGGATACGGAGCCTCCGTGTTCAGTACTTCCAAAAGAGCACGCGCACGCTTGGTGATGGATTCTTCTTCGAGATCGTGCCACGGGTCTTTTTCTCCTGCGACCGGCGGCGCTATGCGCTCTCCCAACTGGATATCGCGAACCACGGTGCCCGCATTCGTGGACGCCTGAAGAGCGACCTCCGTCACGGTCTGGCCCAACACGTTGGCGACCCAAATCGTTCGACCGTCCGGACTCACTGCGATTCCCGCGGGAATCCCCCTTTCAGACGCCGGCCGCAGCGCCACGGTGTTGCCATTGGCCAGGCTGCCTTTTTGGAAATCAAACACGTGGATGACTTCTTTTCCTGCACCACTCGCGACGATTCGCTTGCCATCCGGGGTGAAGGCGATTCCGTGAAAGGCTTCTGGGAGAACGGTCCTGGAAAGAATTTTGGCACTCGGAATGTCCACCAAGATGATCTCGTGGGGACCAAAGCCGGAGTGGAGCACCGCAGCGAAACGCCCCGATGGATCCACAGCCATGTTCACCGGGAAATCTCCGAGAGAGACTTGCTTGCCCACCGGATCCAGCAGCCACTGATTGGGCAATCGAACCGTTCCATCCGGTCGGCTGCCCGGCCAGTTGCCCGCTTCAGGTGGGGCTGAACTACCGGTTTGCTGGTGGGTGAGACAACCGGCCACTAACGCCAGACCGGCCAAGCACGGCATCCAGAATCGCTTCATCTAACATCATGCTGGCGACTCAATGCTGTTTTAGACAAGTGACGACTTGGTTTCGAAGTCCCCGTGATGCGTCAAATCTAAGCAACTCAAGGCAGCAGCGATCAGACGTCGAACCCTCGACCGTTCAAAGGCCCGGAGGGGGTTCACGCGGCAGCCAACTAAACCACGAACTCCAGCGGGGGCGCCTTGGGGATGGCTCCCAGAGCCTGGCCGCGGGCGAGGAAGCGGCGGATGCTCTCGCGACCGCGCTCGCCGTAGTCAAGAGTCCAATGGTTCACGTACATACCCACGAAACGGTCGGCCAAGTCATGCCCCATGTCGCGGGCCCATTGCAAAGAGTGCGCCACGGCCTCGGGCCGGTGATCGAGGCTGTACTGGATGCTGGAGGTCAAGACGTCGCTCACGCGCTTGCGCAGCAACGGCTCGTGCCGCTTGTGGATCACGTTGCCACCCAAGGGCAGCGGCAGGCCGTCATTCTCGCGGCCCCACCACACCCCAAGATCTTCACACACCACGAAGCCTTCGTTGGAATAGGTCAACTGGCCCTCGTGGATAATGAGGCCAATATCGGCCACACCCGACTTCACGGCCTGGAAAATCTCGTCGAACGGCACCACCACCAGGTCCAGTTCGGCCCCGAGGCGACCGGCCCACAACTGCAATGCCAAGAAGGCGCTGGTCATCCGCCCCGGAATGGCGATGCGGCGGCGCAGCACCTCGTCGCGGGTGTAGGGATGCTTCGACACCAACATGGGCCCGTAGCCGTCGCCCATGCTCGCGCCGCTCGGCAACAAGGCGTACTGATCGCAGACATGGGCGTAGGCATGGATACTAATGGCCGAGATGTCCAACTCACCGCGGGTGGCCCGTTCGTTGAGGGTCTGGATGTCTTGGAGGATGTGTTCGAAGCGCAGGCCGGGGGTGGGAATCAAATCCCGCGCCAAGCCATAGAACATGAAGGCATCGTCCGGATCCGGCGAGTGGCCGAGTGTGAGCGTCAGCATACCGTTAAGTGTGCGGACGCTACGTCGGAACCCAGCGAAGTCGAGTGCGCGAATGCAATCACTGCCCCGGCGACGCTTCCAGAATGCGCAAGAGGACCGGTTGGGAACACTGGCCGCCATCGCCATTGGCCCGCAAATGGAAGAGGCGAGTCCCCGGACGGGCCTTGCGGGCGGCGGTGATGAAAAACTCCCGTTCGGTTTGGTCTTCGACAATCAAAAGGCCGTTGAGGCCGATATTGTCTACGTACACACCGTGCGGCAGGTTCCGACCCGAGTCCTCGCCCCCCAGTTCAATGCGTGACTTGAAATCACGCCGATCGGCCCGCACCCGAGCGGTGATGGTTTGACCCGGTCGGATGAGTAATTCCATCGGACGTCCCGCCTCTTGGCGCACCACCGAACGGTCGGGGCCGGGTAAGATTTCTACGGTCAGTTTGGGGGCCGCGTCCAATTGCACATTTCCCAGATCACCCAACTCGCGACGAACCTCCCTGCCCTGAATTTGAGCGGTGGCACTCACCCGAACCGCGCGGTCCGACGCTTCCAGGGAATCGGCCGCACCAACCGCGGCGTAGAGGACCGCGACGGCACGGATTTGTCCGGCTTCAATTTCTACCGGAGTGCTCGCGGTGAACCCGGCCGGCAACCCCTCGAGATGGATGCGAATGGGGCCCTCGAATCCTTCACGACGGGTCGCCACGAAACGGATTTCGCGGCCACTGCCCGGGCTCACCTTCGGATTCATGCCATCGACGCGCACGGTGAACTCGGGCTGCTGCGGGCGGACCGAGAGCCGGTAGGCATAATTGGTACTGCCGCCAAATCCCCGAGTGTCGGTCACGCGAACCAAATACCGGCCCGTCGTGGGTGCGGTGAACAGCAGCATCGAATCCCTCCCGGACAGACGGCTGGGATCGTCGTCGTTCTGATAGTTCAATCGAAACACGGGCAAACCATTGGGAATGGGCCGACTGCCCGCCGGATACGCCTTCACGAGGTAAGCGGGCTCATTGAGCGCATGCGACAAGGGCGTTGTTCCAAAGAGGGACTGACGACGTCCCTCGCCCGGATACACCTTGAAGCCGGAATCCGGTCCCCGTGGATAAAGCCACAAGCGCACCACCTCACCATTGGCGTACAAGTATTCGTCCAATTCCATTTCGGCCCAGTTCTGGAGGCGAAAGTCGTCCACGGTGTCGGAGTCCTTGCCGCGGAAGGTGAACCAGGAATCGCGAACCGCCTGAAGCACCGCCTGCTCCACCGGTAGGCCAGACGTCGTCAAAACCTCCAGACGGGAGTCCATCGCCGAACCGTCGCGCGCCGCCTGAACTTCCAAGGTCAACGCCTCGCCAGCGCGGGCCTGGAATGCGAAATGATCCACATCACCCGGGCGCCCCATACGACCGTAGATCTCTGATGGAATGGCCACCGGCTGAGCCCGCCGGATCCCATCGTTGGGCTCCAACTCCGCCTGATGAACCGGAGAGCGCAGCAATCCCGCTGGGCTGGGAGCGGAAGAACGGCCCGTCGGAGACGCTTTGGACGGGCCGTGTTTTGTGGTGCCCATCCCGCCTGATCCCGCGGCGACGTCGCCTTTGAGCCCGAAGGCTTCGACAGAGCCATCCATGCGTGCCACCAGCACTCGATCTCCTGAACGATCCATCGCCAAGGCCGCAGCTACATCCGATTGCCCGCTCCAGGAGGCCACCTCTTGCAGTTCGGGTAGTCGCCACTGCTTGAGAGATCGGTCGATGGCTCCGGTGACGAGATGCCGCCCATCGCGAGACAGGACCATGGA
>SXXZ01000046.1 GCA_005789375.1 Verrucomicrobiales bacterium
AAGGGCCGGTGAGCCGAGGCTACAAGACCAACCTGTGGACGCTTCCGCGTGTGGCAACCCTCATCAAGGATTTGACCGGGGTCCAGTATCATCCCGGCCATGTCTGGCGACTGTTGGGCGACAACGGGTTCAGTTGCCAACGCCCGGAGCGCCGCGCGATTGAGCGCGACGAGCCCAAGATCCGCCGTTGGAAGCGGGTCGAGTGGCCGGCGATAAAAAAGCCCGCAAAGAGGGCCGAACCCTCGTCTTCATCGACGAAAGCGGACTGAGCACACGTCCCACCCGGGTACGTACCTGGGCGCCCCGAGGCCAGACGCCGGTGATCCAGGAAACCTTCGGCTGGAAAAGCCTTTCCATGATCGGCGGTCTGGCCCTGTACCGGTTCTACTTCCAGATCCACCCCGGCAGCATCAAGGGGCCCCAGGTCATCGAGTTTCTCCGGCACCTACAGCGGCATGTCCCAGGGAAACTGAGCGTCGTCTGGGACGGTGCCCCGATCCATCGCAGCCGCTTGGTCCGAGACTACGTGGCCAGCACCGCCGGACGCATCGTGGTCGAACGGTTGCCGGCCTACGCTCCCGAACTCAATCCCGTCGAGTACATGTGGGGGAACCTCAAGACCCATCAGATCGGCAACCTGATCGCCACACAGGCCTGGGACCTCAGCATGCAGGCCACCGCCGCTCCATCATCGCCGCCTGCTACAAACAATCTACGCTATGCCCTGAATGACACCCTACTCTGCGAGTCTCAATAAATGGGGTGGTTTGACGGTTGATTGAAGTTCCAAAATTCTTTGAACAACCCTTTAATCTTGCGCCTGATCGAAAGATACCGATAATTGTAACTTCCGCTCGACATAGGCAGATTTAATAGCTCTCCCGGCGTCAGGGTTTCCAGCCCGAACCCCCCACCTCGTCCCGATTGAATGGAATCCACAGTCTCAACCTCTCCTAGGCCCTCTCCATACCCCTGGATCCGGTTGCCAAATTTCTCGTCGGCCCGCTCGGATCTTCCGGCTGGCCTGGTGGTTTTCCTGGTCGCCCTGCCGTTGTGCCTAGGAGTGGCATTGGCCTCGGGTGCACCGTTGATCAGCGGCATCATCGCCGGCGTCATCGGCGGGATCGTCGTTGCGCTCTTTTCCGGCTCTGAACTCAGTGTCAGCGGTCCGGCCGCCGGTCTGGCGGTGATCGTCCTGAAATCCATCGAGGATTTGAAATCCTTCCCCGCCTTCGCTCTGGCAGTGTTGCTTTCGGGCGCGTTCCAATTGGGCATCGGTTTGCTGCGAGCCGGTGTCATCGGGGATTTTATCCCGAACATGGTCATCAAGGGCATGCTGGCGGGCATCGGCATTGTGATCATCCTCAAGCAGATTCCCCACGCCCTCGGCGATGACAACGATTTCGTCGGCGATGAGGGCTTCAACCAACCCGACCATCTCAACACATTCAACGAAGTTACCCAATCGGTGGGATCCATCAACTACGGGGCCATCGTCATCAGCCTCTTTTCCTTGGTCATCCTGTTTGGTTGGGATCACCCGGCCATCCGCCGCCGACGTTGGTTATCCATCGTTCCGGCTCCCCTGTTGTGCGTGGTCTTCGGAACCGTTCTCAATGAGACGTTCAAAATCGTATCACCCTCCTGGGCGCTCCTGGCTGCCAAGCATCACCTCGTTGAGTTGCCTGTCATGGGATCGATCCGAGAGGTTTTCAACACGCTTCAATTCCCGGACTTCTCCCGGCTCCTTGATCCGCTGGTCTGGAAGATCGCCCTGACCTTGGCCATCGTGGGCAGTCTTGAATCCCTGCTGAGCTTGGAGGCCAGCGACAAGCTGGACCCCCAGAAACGGATATCGGATCCCAATGCGGAGTTGCGGGCACAAGGCATCGGCAATCTGACCTCCGGTCTCCTCGGGGGGTTGCCAGTGACCTCCGTCATCGTCCGTTCTTCGGCCAACATCTATTCCGGCGCGAAGACCCGCCTCTCCTCCATCATTCACGGAATCTTGTTGTTGGTGGCCGTGCTGCTCATTCCGACGCTCCTCAATCGAGTGCCTCTGGCTTGTCTGGCCTCCATTTTGTTGTCCGTGGGATACAAGCTGTCGTCATGGAAGATCATCCGTTCGGTCTGGAAGGAAGGTTGGTCCCAGTTTCTCCCCTTCGTCATCACCGTCGCGGGCATCGTGTTGACGGACCTTCTCAAGGGCATCCTCATCGGACTGTGCGTCAGCGTCTTCTTCGTCATGCGAGCCTACACCCGGACCGCGTTGACGATGGTCAAGGACGGCGAGGATATCCTGATCCGACTCAACAAGGACCTGACCTTTGTGAACAAGCAGGAGTTGAAAGCTCGGTTGCGTGAGGTTCCCGACGGGGCCCGTCTCTTGATCGATGGCGTGCGCGCTCATTATGTCGACCACGATGCAGTGGAAGTGATCCGCGAATTCTGCGAATCGGCGCCGCATCGGGGAATTCAAGTTCATTGTCGGAGCATCCAAGGCCTCACGCCCTCCTGATACATCTCATGAAAAGCTACCAGCGATTATTGCTCAATAACCAGGCGTGGGTTGAAGACAAGATGAGTCTGCGCCCGGATTTCTTCACCCGTTATTCGGGAGGGCAGAAGCCGGAGTTCCTCTGGATCGGATGTTCCGACAGCCGGGTTCCGGCCGAGGAAGTCACCGGTGTTGAGCCCGGTGAGCTGTTCGTGCATCGGAACGTGGCCAACATGGTGATCCACACCGACTTCAACATGCTCAGCGTGGTTCAGTACGCGGTCGAGGTCCTCCAGGTGAAGCATGTGATCGTCTGCGGCCACTATGGCTGCGGTGGCGTGAAGACAGCCCTCAGTAGGGCGCATCTGGGCCTGATCAATAAATGGCTGCGTCACATCAAGGATGT
>SXXZ01000333.1 GCA_005789375.1 Verrucomicrobiales bacterium
AGGTCAGAAAGTGGTGTGCATTAACGACGACTTCCCGCCCGAAGCCGCCGTGCTCTTCGCAGAACTCCCCAAGAAGGACAAGGTCTACACGGTCCGGGGCATGTATATCGGACGCGGCAGCTACTACCGGCATGAGTCCGGCAAGAAAGACGGCGAGATCGGCTTATTGTTGGAGGAGATCCTTAACCCGCGCGACCCGGGTCTGAAGACCGGTCTGAATGGCGAGTTGGGCTTCAACAGCGAACGCTTTGCTCCTCTGGAGACCAACGAGGAGAGTGCTACCGCCGAAGAAGAAGAGTTCGCCCTGCCCACCTCTGCCGCTTAACCCGAGCAGACGGACGAGCGTGAAGGGGTTTCCTCGACGCCCCTTCCCTCGGCCACCCCGGTGGGGAGTGACCTTCGAATAGAGGTAACTCCTGCGGCGGTGCCGGGTTACTTCACGCTCCGATAGGACCGACGCCCACCAGGCGCATCACCAGCACTTCGGCCGCCTTGCTGGCCGCGAGATCGATCTCGAACTCGACTTGCCAGTCATTGTGTTCCTCCGGGTCCACCAGCACTTGCATCACCCGCCAACTCTTCCGGTCTTCGGAGATAATCACATGGGTGTGTTTGGCGTTGCGGGCCTCCGGTTCGAGACTGATGCGCTCGTGGTCCGTGTAGTAGGAATTGAGAGCCGCGCGAAGGCTGATCGCGGTCCAACCAGAAGCCCCAGCTTCCCCTCCGGACTCCAGTGCAGCCACCGCTTCCTCGAACTGATCCAACGCGAGGCAACGTATCCAGGGCAGGATACGCGCACGGACCATTGCGGTGAGCTGGCGAGGATCTCGGGTAATGTCTCGTGCTGCCTCTTCGGCACCGGGTGGCTTGGCCTCAGGCTTGGATTCGCGCGGTGCAGCCGTGGGGTTCTTCATCCGCTCCCACTCCTCGATGAGGCTCGAATCTACCTGCCGCAACAAGACGGCCAAATAGGCTTCCATCTCGCGCAGGGTGTCGTTCTTGGCGGCCTCCGGGACCGTCTGGCGCAGAACCTTGTACACCGAAGTCAGGTGGCGCAGCAGCAGTCCTTCGACGCGCTGGAGTTCGTAGGCCTTAATGTAATCGGAGAACGAGGAGTACTGCTCAAACATCTCCCGGGCGATGGACTTCGGCCGGATGTTTTCCTGACCCACCCAGGGGTGCTTTTCCGAGAAACTATTGAAGGTGGAATACACGAATTCTCGACAAGGCTTGGGATACTCAAGCTTCTCCAACTCCTCCATGCGCTGGTCGTACTCCATGCCCTGGGCCTTGAGTTCGGCCACCTTCTCGCCCTTCAGGCGGTCCAGTTGCCGACGCAAGATTTGGTCCGGATTTTCGAGGATCGATTCGACCAACGTGAGGACATCCAGAGCGTAGTTGGGGGTTTCTGGGTCTATCAACCGCAGCGTGTCGAGCAAGTACAGCGACAGCGTCTGATTCAACGAGAAGTCTTCGGGCAACTCGCCATTCACCCGGACCCGTTTGCCCTCACCCTTGGGTGAGAAGCTCACAATGGAGCGATCGACCAAAGCCCGAAACAACTGCCAAGCCCTCTTGAAATGGGCCTTTTTCAGAGTGGGCCCGTCATGGCAGTCCCGGATTAGCAGGCGAAGGGCCTCGCAACCATCCTCCGACCGACTCAAAACATTCAGGATCATCCCATGCGAAATCTGAAAACGAGACACCAGTCTTTCGGGCGCTGCCTGAATCAAGCGCTGAAAGGTCTGACGATCCCAATGGGTGTAGTTCTTGTCCGGCGCCTGCCGCTTCACAAACTTCTTTCCGTCCCGCTTCGATTTCTCCTCGAGCTTGAGGTTCTCGACGACATGTTCCGGGGCCTGCGCGACCACCCATCCCACCGAGTCGAATCCCTTACGCCCGGCGCGCCCTGAAATCTGATGGAAGTCCCGGGCCCCCAGAATCGCCGTCTTTTCGCCGCCGTACTTGCACAGACGGGTGAAGAGAACCGTGCGGATTGGCACGTTGATGCCCACGCCCAAAGTATCTGTGCCGCAGATGACCTTCAGCAACCCGCGTTGAGCCAACTGCTCGACCAAGATGCGGTAACGCGGCAGCAAGCCTGCGTGATGCAACCCGATGCCCGCCCGCAACCACCGCTTAATATCCGGCCCATACGGACTGGAGAACTTCACCCCCTCCAGCGCGGTGGCGATGGTGGCTTTTTCCTCACGCGTCGCCGTGGCAAGGCTGGTGAAATCCTGGGCGCTCTCGGCGGCATCCGCCTGGGTGAAGTGCACCACATAAACCGGTCCTTTGCCCTCGCTGATAAGTGATTCAACGGTCTGAGCCAGCGGAGTCTCCGCATAGCTGAACTCCAGCGGTACCGGCCGAATCACCGACTTGACGGTGACGCTGGGAAATCCGTTGAGGCGAGTCATCTCGGTCTCAAAGAACTCGGTCTCGCCAAGGGTCGCCGACATGAGCAGGAAACGACTCTTAGAAAGCGTCAACAGCGGTACCTGCCAAGCCACACCTCGATCGCGGTCGGAGTAATAGTGAAATTCATCCACCACGACCTCGCGGACGCTGGCATTGGGTCCGTCCCGCAGGGCGATGTTGGCCAAGATCTCTGCCGTGCAGCATAGAATTGGCGCATCGTGATTGATCGTGGCGTCCCCAGTGCTTAGGCCGACATTGTCTGGGCCGAATTCCCGGCAGAGAGAAAGCCACTTCTCGTTGACCAGGGCCTTAATGGGGCAGGTGTAAACCGATTTGTGGCCTTGTGCCAACGCCTTGAAATGCAACGCCGAGGCCACCAGCGATTTGCCGGATCCCGTCGGTGTGTTGAGAATAACATTCTTGCCCGAGTAAAGTTCGAGAATGGCCTCCTCCTGCGCCGGATAGAGCTCGATGCCGCGCGTGCGGGCAAAGTCGAGGAACCGATCCAGCAGGTGATCGGCTGTTGGCGCCTCCAGGCGGGGCAGAAAATCGTAAAGGGTGGCGCTCACAGGGAGCCGCGAGCCTAGTCTGCCTAGGGCCCCGCAAGCAACCGCCGGTAAAGGGCATGGTATCGAGCCCAGGCCACCGAGGCGGAATAGTGGCGGGCACTGTCCCGAATTTGTTCGGGCGTGGCCGTGGTTCCCTCGCCAGAAATCATGCCCGCGATTTGACGGGCCAGATCCTCCGGATCATCCGGACGGAAGAGCCGACCGTTGTACCCGTTCTTCAGGAGATCGACCGAGCCCCCACTGGCCGAGGCAATGGAGGGTTTTCCCAAGGCCAAGGCTTCGGTCAATGCCACCGAGCACGGCTCATCGGTCGAAGGAATGATAAACACGTCGGCCCCCTCGACCGCCTCGCGGACCCGGGTCGTCGGCCCCGCCAACCTGACATATGGAGCCAACCCAAAAGCCCCTACCTGACTCTTCAACTCACGGGCGAAGGCTTGGGAATCGGAATCAGCCGGGGTGGGTCCCCAGAGCGTGAAATGGACCCGTTGACGCAACGGCACCGGCAATCGAGCGAGGGCATCCAAGACCAGGTTCCACTTCTTCCAGCGGACCAGATTACCCACACCAACCAGAGCCAAACGCGACCGCGGACCCGGCGAACGCACCAACGGCCCTTCAAAGAATTCGTCCGAACAACAATCAGGAATGATCTCCACGCGTCCCGACTCCGGCTTGAGCTGGTAATGGGCCGCCATCGCCGGATTCAGAACTACCGTCACCAAGCCTCTCCGGCCGGCCGCCCAGCGGTACAGACCGGTCCGGCGAGCGAACGCATGGTTGGTGAAGACGATTGGGGTTTTTCTGGGCATCAGCGCCAACAACACGGCGGCCGCAAACCCACCCCGGCTATGAGCGTGAATGAGGTCCCACTGTTCGGCACGGCAGCGGCGACGGGTTTCCATCGCCGCACCCAAGGCCCGAGCGAAGAGCGAGAGGTGCTTGGGGGATTCAGCCAGGAGCCAGCGACTTTCACGCAGGTCCAGCGGTGGCTGTCGTTTCAATTCAAAACCCCGGTGGACCACAACTGCATGGCGGAAAACCCCATCCGGATCGCGGGCGTGGCGGAGCACCGTGAGAATCCCTCCGTCATCCTGTGTGGAACCCACCAAGTGCAGCACTGAAACACCTCGCCCGCCGGATGGGTGCTCGGAGTCTGCACCGTGCGCTTCCGATCGAAACGAGGCGATCATGGGGCCAGACGATCGGGCGATCAGGCCACCGGTTGCCCGGAAACCTCCGGTGGGATCGGAGTACGGAACCGGTCCACAAGATTGAAGGAGGTCTTTGCTGTGGGCTCGTTCGTCGCGAGCATCCGGTTGCGGTGCCAATGGGTAATAATGACCATCCCGGACAGGAGGCCGAAGGTCTGCATGAAAAACCCGGCTTCTCCTGTGGTGATCATGAAAGTGACCAACTGCACGAGCCACAGCGAACTCACATGGCACGTCAGACGGTCAAAGGTCGATTGGCAGCCCATTCGAAAAATGGACCGCAGGTTTCGAAGAGCCACGAGGGACACAGCCCCCAAGAAGAGAAACACACCCGCCAACCCAGGCAGTCCGAGGTTCACCAACAGGCTAGGGATGCCGGCATAAAAGATGCCCTGATCGAGGCTCTGCTCGAGCATGCCGTACTGGTCGATTTCATTGTGGGTGTAGAGGTGATTAATGTCCGGCACGAAGCCTAAGCCGCGCCCGACCCAGAGAAAATTTGGGGCAATGTCAAAGGCGATGCGACGCATGGAGGCTCGGCCTGAGGTCGAGTTTTCGGCATCCACACTGGCCAGCGGATCAATCTCAATTCCTGGAAGCACCGACAACATACGTTGTGCCGAGTGAGGCATGTGACGCGCCATCTGGTAGGTCATCAATAAAGCCACTCCCAGCAGGAGCGTGGAAACGACCACTTTGGCCATTGAAAGGGTTCGCTGGGCTAGGCTCGAAAGCAGGATGACCGACGGAATGATGATCATCGACATACGATGACCGCCCAGGGCGCTTCCCCCGAGGAGCCCCAAGATGACCAGCACCCGGGTCACCGAGGACAATGACAAGGCTCGGGTGGCAGGGCTAATTACCAGCATCAGATAAATCAAATCGCGCGATACGAAGGCCACCGATTGAAAGCGTCGAACGCCGCCCTCCAAGGATTGGACTTCGAACGCGAGGCTGTCGGTGGAAAGACCGAAGAACGACAACAGCACCCAGAGGGGCCCGGTGCCGCCGGCTGCCAGGGTAAAGTCTGAGACGAGGAACGACATGCTCATGAGACAGTGCGCCGCATAGACACGGATGAGCATCTGGGGCGTTGTCGGCACCGCCAGGTACAGAAGAGGGAAGAGCAATCCGAGGAATTGGGTGACGTAAGCGCGGCCACCCACCTGCCCTTGACCCAGCACATTCAGTCCGAATCCGCGAAACTTGATCAAGGAGACCAACACCAAAAAGAAGACGCCCAAGCCAATGAACACCCAACGGTACTCCCGGAGACGATCCCCGAACTCCGGGGCACTGCGCCGCATGGCGAACATTAAGGGCAGCCCACTGATGGAAAGCATTAAGCTCGCCTCCCAGAAGAAGGGGCGGCCGGAGACAAAGGGCACCAACAGCGACGAGTTAATCATCACCGACCCCAGAACCAGCGCCATGGTTCCGTGCTTGGGCAGCGTCAGCGCCCAGATCACCGCGACGAACCCCATGAGCGCCAGGATCTGTACAGACCCCAGCAAAACCGCGAAGAGCAGCAATGCAGCGATGAGGAAGACCCCAAAGAGGGCCTTCTGGACTTGTTCCTGAGCGGCGACCATGTGGGAGCAATAGAACTCCCTTCCCGAGCCGACCTTCAATGTCTTTTCAAGACACCCCTGCGAGCAACCCGCCAGGCGGGACGTCTCTACTGCCGGTACTCACGCCGAGCCCACTCGGGGTCCAGTGTCGGTTCTGCCGCATTCCAACGGATCCACGGAGGGCTGCCCTGGCCCAGCGGCGGTTGGGTAACTAGAAAGGCGAAGCAGTTGGTCTGCGACGGAACCAGTCTGCCCAACCCCGTCGCCAGTGGAATGGCCAGCCGAAGCCCCAGGCGAATCCAGGGATTGCGGCGACTGGCCGCCCCGGAAGGCGGACGAGTTGCATAGAAGTAGCGAAATCCGCACAGCATCCACGGCGTCGCGCTGCGGATAACTTTTTCAATCTCGCGTTCCGTCCAACGGTACACGTAGTTGGGGACCGGACCGTTGCGCCATCCGCCACTAACCCGGTCATAGCTCAGAGCCACGGCAGCGGTCTCATAATCCTGACCCAATCCGAAGCGGACCCCCCAACGAGAAAGCAACGAATCCCGGGGTTCGAAGACCAAAACACCCTTTCGAGCCACTCGGTGCATCTCCAAAAGACCACGGTGCGGTGAGGCGCAGTGGTGCAAACCATTGTGGGCGATGACGAAATCGAAGGACTTGTCGGGAAAGGTTAAATTTTCTACGTCACCGTAGGCGACTTGATGAGTCCCCGGATTCGGCAACTCCCAGCGGGTTTCCAAGTTGGTCAGCGTCACATTAGGGAACCCCGCCTCCTTCAGGGTTCGATGATCGCGTTCCCCGGCGCATACACAGAGCAGGCTCGACGCAGGATCCATGACCCCTTCGCGGACCAATTGCCGCAGGGTGTTCAGATAAAAGGGGTCGAGGTCAAACGCCATGAATGCCCAAGGAAGCCCGAGCGGCCGAATCCTTTCAAGAACTCGACGACACCGACCCTCTATCTCTCTCCCATCGGGGCCGGGTGCCGGCTTGTTCCTAGAATCGCCGAAGATATGCTCCCAAGCCTGTGACCTCCGCATCGGAACAACGCAATCGACTGGCCGCTGAGAAATCCCCCTACCTGCTGCAGCACGCCGGCAATCCGGTAGACTGGTTCCCCTGGGGAGACGAGGCCTTCGCCCGAGCGAGCGCCGAGGACAAACCAGTTTTCCTGAGCATCGGCTACTCCACCTGCCATTGGTGCCACGTGATGGAGCGAGAAACCTTCGAGAACGAGGCCGTGGGCAACTACCTGAAGGAACACTTCATCAGCATCAAGGTGGACCGCGAGGAACGCCCGGACGTGGACAAGATCCACATGAGCTTCGTGCAAATGACCACCGGCAGCGGCGGATGGCCCCTCAATGTCTTCCTCACGCCAACCCTGCAGCCCTTCTACGGCGGCACTTATTTTTCACCGGAGGCCAAGCACGGGCAGCCCAGTTTCCTGACCCTCTTGGAGCGCATCGTCGAACTATGGAAGACCCGTCGCGACGACTTGATCGCCTCGGCCGGCGAGCTCACCGCCCGACTGCGCGAGATGGTTGCCCAGGATCCGGACAACGCCTTCCCCACTGGCCCCCGAGAATTGCATGGCGGTGGCCAGACACTGCTGGGCGAGTTCGACCCCGTGAATGGCGGCTTCGGAGGCGCTCCTAAGTTTCCTCGCCCCAGCCAACCGCTCTACCTGCTACGCTACGCCCGGCGCTTTGGCGACGCCGAGGCCGTGCAAGCCGTTCTCCAGACGTGTGATCGCATGGCGGCCGGCGGCATACGGGATCATCTGGGTGGCGGGTTCGCCCGCTACAGCGTCGACGAACGGTGGCTCGTGCCACACTTCGAGAAGATGCTCTGCGACAACGCCCAACTGACCGTCCTCTACCTGGAGGCTTTCTTGGTTTCCGGCGACGCCCGGTATGCAGACGTCGCCCGAGACATCCTGCGGTATGTGGCCAACGACATGTCCCACCCGGACGGCGGATTCTATTCGGCCGAGGATGCTGACAGCGAAGGCAAGGAGGGGAAGTTCTACTGCTGGACCCATACCGAGCTCTCCGGATTACTGAGCACCGAGGCGTTCAACGTGGTCGCCGCTCGGTTCGGCATCACCGCGGCGGGCAATTTTATCGACCACAGCGATCCGGAACCGCTGAAAGGCCTCAATGTGTTGTCTCTCGTTCAGGCCGAAGTACCGGAAGCCGATCGCCCCATTCTGGAAGCGGCCTTGGCCCAACTGCGCGAGGTCCGCGCCACCCGCGTGCGCCCCCATCAGGACGACAAAGTCTTGGCCTCCTGGAACGGCATGATGCTCGGAGCCTGCGCCCGAGCCTTCGCGATCTTGGGCGACGACGAGTTCCTCACGATGGCCGAGCGCAACCTAGCCTTTTTGCAAGAACACCTCTGGGTGCCACCCACCCCGGAGACTCGAGGCACTCTCTATCATCGCTGGCGCGACGGGGAACACGATCGAGTCCAATTGCTCGACGCCTACGCCCACCTGCTGGCCGGTACCGTTGATCTCTACGAAGCCACGCTCGACCCGAACCATCTCACCTTCGCCGTCCAACTGGCCGAGGCCTTGATAGAACGCTTCTACGACGCGGCCGGCGGCGGTTTCTGGCAGAGCGGGGCCGACACTCCCCACCTGCTAATGCGAGTGAAGGAAGACTACGATGGAGCAGAACCCTCCGGGAATGCCGTGGCCAGCTTGGCCCTGCTTCGCTTGTCCACCCTCTGTGCGCGTCCTGACTGGCGGGAGGCGGCCGAGAAGACTTTACGCCTCTTCGCCCAAAAACTGCACCAGACGCCGCAGGTCGTGCCCTTCCTCCTGTGCGCTCTGGATTTTGCGCTCCAAGAACCCAAGCGGGTCGTCGTCGTGGGCGACTGGCTCTGCGGTTCGACCCGAGCCCTGCTGAGCCACGCCCATGCAGTCTTCGAACCGCACCGCGTCATCCTCGGCAACCACGACCCCGTGGATCCGTTCGCCCGCACGCTGCCCGGCGACGAGGAACGCTCGTTGGCCTATCTTTGCACCGGCAACGCTTGCCAACCACCGACCCGCGAAGGTTCTGTGGTCCGGGAGTTCCTGCGGCAGGCTCCTCCCCCAGAGTCCCCATATTAATCGAGCCGATTGGGGAACAGGGTCGAGAACTGAATTGAGACCCTGCGTGCAGGGATCGGTAATAATCCAGCTCCGAAGACGTCTCCGAAGACTGAGAAAATTTGAAGAAGAAGAGGAAGGTGGTGGCTGGGGGCGGGATCGAACCGCCGACACTGCGAT
>SXXZ01000047.1 GCA_005789375.1 Verrucomicrobiales bacterium
CATCTTCCGCAACAGGTGGGCCATGTGCTTGGGGTTGTTTTCGTCGAGATGGTCCATGTCGCGCTCCATCTCCGACATGGCTCTGGCGATCCGCGGATCATCCATGTTGGGCATGCCCGCTTCTTCCATCCCCGGTTCGCCAGAGGGGTCAGTGCCTTCGCCGCCGTCGCCGGTGGCTGCGGGTTCTGGTGCGCCGTTGAGAAAAGCAAACCGACTGATTTCTTTGGTCAAACGTTTGCTGCCGCACTTGGGGCACGCCGGGGTGTGCGACGGTGCGACACGCTTGCTGAGAAAGCTGTAGACCTTGCGGCACTTGGGGCAGGCGAATTCGTAAATCGGCATGGTGGAGACAGGGGACGGTGTTGCGAGTTCTCGGTTTGAGCTCCCGACATCGACGCCGAGGGCCAATCTACGAGCTGGTCTGAGCTCCTTCAAGTTTGGCCCACCAATGGTGATAAAGCCGCTCCAGGGTTTCCTGCGGATCTTCCACCATGAGGGCTTCACGAATCTTCGTGGCGTACATGCCGAAGGCCAGGGGAGAAACCATCGGGACTTCGCGCAGGCGGATGGGGCGGTGTTGATCTCGGAGGTCGCGCAAGAAGGCTTCGGCCCGCTCGCCGTCAAGAAAACCGTGCAAGGCGTCCCGGCGCGCTTCCCGCAGCAACACGTGCTGGGGTTCGTGTTGTTCGAGCACGTTGAAAATAACCTCGGCACTCCACTGAACTTTCTTCACGGACTTTTCGGCGCCGAAATGGTTGCGGTACACCATGAGCCCAGTTTGGGCGGCATTCCGAAAATGGTATTTGAGGAGATCAGATTTGTGCAGCGAGGCCAGGAGGTCTTCCGGGAAACCGTCCGGGGACAACAGGGCGGGGAGATCGTCCGCGCTGAGGGTTTGGTCGGTCGACACGGTGAGCACGAAGCCGTAGTCGTCGGCCGTGGTTACGGTGTTGCCGCCGCGCAAGCGTCCCAGGCGCACGCCGATCACCCGTCCCAGGGCCTCGTTGGCCGCACGCCCGACGAGCGCGTGGAAAAAGTAATGGCGGCGGACGGACACTTCCGGGGCCGGGGCGATTCGAGAGGGAGCGTTTGGGGAGCTCACTGGCGCACCTGAAGCCGAAGCGATTCGGGGAGAACGGGCCCGCGGGTCGAGCCAGACGCCCGCCATCGCCAGTTGCCCGGGCTCGGTTGCCGACGGGGCCGGGCCGCGACGCCGGAGCGGCTGGGATGGGGGCGCGGGGGGCGTCTCCGCCTCCGGGGGCTCCACGAAGGTTTCTACCAACAGAAATTGGTCGGTGGGGATTTCGCTGATCCCGCGTTGCGCCGCATGGACCCGATGGATTACGGCCGCGTTGGTGGGCCCGCAGTCGAGGCGTCGGGCGATCCAATCTTGAAGCGAACCGGCCGCTTGGCCTGCTTCGAAGCGTTCGCGCAATTCACGGCGGAAACTCCGAATTTCGCGGGCCACGCGGTTGGCCAACGGGAACTTGTTGGTACCCCAGCGTGGAACCGTGGGGGTGCTGCCATCGGCCCGGGTCACGGTGCACTCCATGGCTCCGGCCCGTTCCACGCGGAGGGCTCGGCCAGCCAGGGCGAAGACATCCCCAATGCGCAGGCGTCGGAAGAATCCCTCTTCGATGGAGCCGATCCGCGTGTTGCGCAAGAGCACCTGCACCACGCCCTCGCTAGAAATGGTGCCGATATTTTGGAGGAAGTCCCGCCGGGCAGGACCCGAGCGCACTTCGAAGGTGTCGGCCTCGAGGTGGATTTTGCCGAAGAGATCGGTGTACTGCTGGCGGAGGGACGCGCCGCCGCCGGCTAGAAAATCGAGCACCGCGTCGAAGTCGGGTCGGCTGAGGTTTCGGTAGGGGTAGGCTTGTTTAACGTGTTGGTAGGCGTCGTCGCGCGACCACGTGGCAACGCAGGCCAAACCCATCAGGTGCTGGGCGAGCACGTCGAGCGGTGCTTCGGGGATGCGAATACGGTCGAGGTGGCCCGCGCGAGCCAACAAGGCGGTGGCGCAGCATTCCACCAAGTCGCCGACGTTGGTGGCCATGAGCAATCCACGGCTGACCTCATGAATGCTGTGCCCGGCGCGTCCCACGCGTTGCAAGGCTCGGGCGACCCCCTTCGGCGTGGCCAACAGCACCACCAAGTCGATGCTCCCGATGTCGATGCCGAGTTCAAGGGAGGTGGAACACACCACGGCCCGCAGTTCTCCGCGCTTGAGCCGGTCTTCCACATCGAGCCGCAGTTCCCGGTCGAGCGAGGCGTGGTGGCATTCGATGCGGTCGGCCAGCTCAGGCACTTGCTCCTTGAGCCAGTAGGTGGCTGATTCGGCACCGCTGCGGGTATTGGTGAACACCAAGGTGGTGCGGTTGGCAGTGACGAGTTTGGCCAACTCGCGGATGAGGCGTTGCCCGGTGAATCCGGCCTTGGGATACGGATCGCGTTGAAGCGGGCAATACACTCGCAAATCCATCCGTTTGGCCGTCGGTGCCTCAATAATTGAGACATCCCGACCGGTTCCGGCAAGGAAGGCGGCGGCGTCTTCGCGCGGGTGCACGGTGGCGGAAAGTCCGATGCGCTGAAGGAGGGGAGCCCGATGGCTGGGGACAGACGGCCCGCTCGAGGCTCCAAAGGCAGACAGGGAGGAGGCAATGACCTGTTCGAGTCGTTCCAGCGTCAGGGTGAGTTGGGCACCCCGCTTGTTCTCTGCGAGCGCGTGCAATTCATCGATGATGATCCACCGCACGGTGGCCAGCTTTGGTAGCCACTTCTCCTGGCTGAGCATCAGGCAGAGACTCTCAGGCGTGGTGAGCAGCAGGTGGGGCGGATGATTGAACTGGCGCTGGCGTTCGGTGGTGCTCGTGTCCCCGGAGCGGAGGCCGATTCGGATCGGGCTGGTCTTGCCATAGATTTCCTGCAACGGCGCCTGAAGGTTCTTGGCTAGGTCATAGCCCAGCGCCCGAAGCGGCGAGACGTAGAGGCAGCGGAGCGATTCTCCGAGGCGACCTTCGGAGTGCTCTTGGGCCAATGCATCCAGGACCCCCAGGAAGGCCGCCAGGGTTTTGCCCGTGCCGGTGGGCGACACGATCAGCACGTGCCGCCCCTCCGCGATCACGGGCCAAGCCGCCGCCTGGATCGGAGTGGGTTCCCCATGCCGGCGAGCGAACCAGTCGTGGATCACCGAGGGCACAGGGCTTGCGATGGC
>SXXZ01000334.1 GCA_005789375.1 Verrucomicrobiales bacterium
ATCTCCAAGAATGTGAACCTGAACCGGATCCTCAACGCGTTGTAAACCGGCAGTTCAAGTCAGGGATCTTCGCAAAAAACAACGGAGTGGGAGCGGTCGGGTTTGCCGAAACTACCCAAGCCCGCAGTACGGCCGGCTCGAAGATTCGGCCCCACCTCTGAGCCCTAACTCTGAGCCCTAACTCTGAGGCCTGACTCTGAGACCCACGTCGAAGCCCTACCTCTAACTTCTACCTCTGAAGGCTACCTCCGGGGCCTATTTCCAGCCCGACCTTCAGCCCGACCTTCAGCCCGACCTTCAGCCGAACTTGGATCGCGGTGGGCCCGCTTGAAACTGAGGGAGCCCGACCGTCTTCTGGGGCAAACGCCTTCAGTACCACCTTCAGTACCGGTAGCCGACGGCCAACTGACCGTAGGCGGCGCCGTCTCCATTGAACTGGAGGCGTACATCATTGAGCACGAACCGCCGATCAATCATCCAACCGCCCTCGAGTGAGGCATAAAAACCCTTCGGCCCGCCCCAGCGCGCACCAACACCTGTGCGAATCTCGCGATAGGTGACCATCTGGTCATCCATGGCGGCCAGACCGCGGTCCCGACCAAAGTTCGGATTCAGGTGGTAGGCTCCACCCAACATCTCGGCTCCGACGTGGAAGGTCCAGTTTTCCGAAGGACGGTACTGGATCTGCGGCCGGGGCAGGAGCAGTGACAGCGTCCAGTGCTCGGCAAAGCGCCAACGAACTCCAGGCCCGCCCACCACCGGAATATCCCGTCTCGGATCCACACTCACCGAAAAGAACACCTGAAGATCCGGATTCACCGCATAGCCCACCCCCCCGATAAACGGCGCATTGAAATCCTCCCCACTGATCTTTTCGAAGTCGGAATACAAGCCAGGCGAAACTTCTCCGAAGGCCTGCCAACGCTCGCTAAAGCGCCAAGACACCGTGAGCGGGAGGGCCACCGACTGCAAATTAGCCGGCAGCGGATTGCCCGAATCACGACCGAAATCCCACCGAGTGTAGGCCACGCCGACACCCCAATTCAATGCAGCAGCCGGGTCGAAGATCCCCTTGTACTCCAGCCGAGTCCGAGTCGCGTCCAGATTGCCCAACTCGCGAGTTCCCAGGCGGATATCCGCACCGGCTGAATAGCCCGCAGTCACTTCGAGGGCTCCGGTGTAGGAAGGCGCTACCAATCGATCTTGGGCCAACGCGCTGCCCACAGTCATTAAGGCGGCCGCCGTCAGGGAAAATTTCTTCATTAGAATTACGAAATATCCATGCAAACCAAAAAAGCGCAACCCCGACAACCACCATCCAATCGTTATCAAACTTCCGGCCAACGCAGCACCCGTACTGGCGTCCCAACAGGCCACTCCGTGGACGGGGGCACATCCACCAACCCATTGGACCGCGCCATCGACAGAAGTATGTGCGAAGCCTGGACTCCGGCCGATCGCACCTGTCCCGATTCCTCTAGGATTACTCGCATGAAATGCCGTCGGAGACCGGGGTTCGAGAGGGGGACCGACAACGTACCGACGGTGGCCGGCAACCCGACCTCGGCCGATCCCTGCAAACGGCGCAGAGCAGGCAAGGCCATAAGGACCGCCGTGACAAACGCCGAAACGGGATTCCCAGGCAACCCGATGAGGTACCCACCCCGGAGCGTCCCAAAAAACACAGGCTTTCCAGGCTTGATGGCCACCTTAAAGAAGTCGAGCTGCCCTCCCAATCGCTCCCAAGCCGGACGCAGAAAATCCCGGTCTCCCACTGAAGCTCCGCCCGCGGTGATCACCAGATCTGCCTGCGACAGCGCCGATTCCAGACCCGCCATGGTCGCTTCCAGTTGATCCGGTAACGTCGGCACCTGAATCACCTCCGCGCCCGCGGAACGAAACAACGTGGTCAGCAGCACCGAGTTGCTGTCGTAAATCTGCCCTGGAGCCAGCGCAGTACCTGGAGAGCGTAACTCATCACCGGAACTCGCCACCACCACGCGCACCTTTCGATGCACCCGCAACTCCGCACGACCCGCCGCCGCCGCAAGAGCCAACTGCGGCGGACCCAATCGTTGCCCGGCCGCCAGCACCCGAGTGCCCATCCGGAAGTCCTCCCCCCGGAAACGAACATTCTCCCAAGGCTTCACCCCATCGTTGAAACGGATCCGCCCATCGACCTCCCGCTCCGTATCCTCCTGCATCACCACCGCATCGGATCCTGCTGGCATGGGGGCCCCCGTCAAAATACGAGCACACTCCCCGGACTCCAGAGATCGATTTGCCACCCGGCCCGCAGCCACCTCCAATCGGCACGGCAGCACCACCCCAGAACGAGATACCTCCCCCGCTCTCACCGCATAGCCATCCATAGAAGCCGTATCAAAGCCGGGCAGATCGACCAAAGCGGAGACATCCTCTGCCAAACAGCATCCCAACGCTTCCGTTAACGACATCGAAACGACTGGAACAGCGAGTAGAGGCTTCAAAACCCGCTCCAACGCATCTTCGTAAGTGATCATGATCCGGTGAAAGGCCTCGTAGACAGCCCTCCAGCCCCACCTTTCCCGCCGGAAGCGCTTCCCGCAAGCCTCGGAGCCTGTCCCTCCTTGAATTCCCGACACCGACGACGCAATCCATCATCTCCCTTCTTAATCCCTCCCCAAATCGACCCAATGCCCCCAGACAACACCCCTGGGCGGCAGCGGGATAGGTCCGGAGCGAGCATAGGAACGTCGACACCCTGATCCCCCTCGCGCGAACGCGCGAAAGCTCCCCCTGTCCCAACGTTCCCTGCGAGCGCAGGACCTATCCCGCAGAGCCCCACCCACGACACAACCCGCTGATTCCTAAAAAAACGACTAGCCTAGAGTGAGAAAACTCCGGGCTTGCCCCATTAACCGCAGCCCCGTAAGTTGTGGATTCAAGATAAACGGAACCGCTTACTGGGAGGCACCAAGCTTCCCGACACCGAATCATGCTCGAAAAAAACATAACCATCGCCGAACACCGCATCCACGCAAAAGACACCGGCTCTGCCGATGTCCAGATTGCCCTTCTCACTGAGAAGATTAACTCCCTGACGGAGCATCTTCAGAAGAACAAGAAGGATCATAGCAGCCGTCGTGGTATGTTGCTCATGGTGGGCAAACGCCGCAGCTTGCTCGATTATCTGAACCGCACGGATTCGGCCCGTTACCAAGCGCTGACCAAGAAGCTGAAGCTCCGGAAGTAATTTTTTGCGACGCCGGGCCTCCAGCCCGGTTTTCGCTTTAGGAGACCCTGCAGGCCACGATTGCCGCGACCACAGGGTTGTCCTGATTGTCCCAAGCGGACAATTGCGGGTGCCGCGCCCATTCGACGCGCGCGCAAAGTCACCCGCACCAAAAACCCAAAGACGCGTCAAAGAAGTTAAAAAGAAACGCCCGGTCCGCCCGGGAAATTTCACTCGCTCTCCACTAACAAACCTTCCTCATCAAGAAAGGTTCGCTGAAGATCGAGTGAAGTTCCTCAGGGCGGTCGGGCAACTGATAGTATGTCCCATACCGTTCAAATCCCCGTCGGTGGTCAATTCATCACCATCGAAACCGGCCGCTTTGCAAAGCAGGCCGACGGCGCCGTGACCGTTCAACTCGGTGAAACCATCATCCTCACCGCAGCCGTTGCGGCCTCCAAGGCCAAGCCCGGTCAGGATTTCTTCCCCCTCACCGTGGATTACCGCGAGAAGGCAGCGGCCGCTGGCCGTTACCCCGGTGGTTACTTCAAGCGTGAAGGCCGGCCCTCCGAGAAGGAGATCCTCACCTGCCGCCTGACCGATCGCCCCATCCGCCCGCTCTTCCCCAAGGGCTGGTACAATGAAGTTCAGGTCCAGTCGTTGCTGCTCTCGGCCGACGGCCAGAACGACGCCGACATCCTCTCCATCCTCGGAGCCTCGGCCGCATTGACCGTTTCCGACATCCCTTGGGATGGCCC
>SXXZ01000335.1 GCA_005789375.1 Verrucomicrobiales bacterium
GAAGTCGGGACGTGGACTCAGCAATCAGTCCGTAAGGCGGGTGGGGAGAAGACTCCTGAAAATCAATCGGATCGGCAGGCCCGATGGTGTTCAGGGAGGGTTTCAAAACCGGTCTTCTTGCGGATTGATTTCTGCGTCCAAAACGTACCCAGCAACTCCCCGGAAGGACTTCGGTCCTTCCGGGGTTTTTGTCTAATCAGGAACCTAGCACCGAGGTTGAGACTTACGCGACAAGCCTGACCCGGAACCACATGAGCTCGAAGGAGTTGTTGAGGATAATCCATGAGTATTGGTCAGCCGTTGCGAGCGGATAGCAAACTCACCCTCGGACGAGCAGTCCAGACGCCGAAATGAGACCTGCCAGAGGTCTCGGGTGCGCCGCCGCCCAATCCCGGGTGTTCAAACCCAGCAACGCCACAGGGCGAGCACCTTCTCCCAAAATCCAGATGAATTCACCCTGCCGGGCAGCAACTTTCGGTGTTCTTCGATCTGGAGAAGCCGTCCGATCGGGCCAAATTAGAGGATTCTCAGGTGCTGTTGGGCAGACTAAAAAGAGGTTTGTGGTGATCGATGAGGTTCGGCGGATGCCGGAACTGTTCACGGTGTTGGGCCCCCTGGCGGACCGGATCAAGTCTTCGGTGAGGTGGTGGACGCGATCTTTTGAGGCCTGAGTGGCAGCGGCAAGGTTTCGAATTGCGATTTGGCCGGGGTGGGCTTTCGAGGTAGCCTGTGGGTCACAACATGGAAAACGTCGTGATCATTGGGACTGGCTGCGCCGGTCTGACTGCTGCCATTTACACGGCCCGCGCCAATCTCAAGCCGCTGGTCCTCACGGGCACCATGCCCGGGGGACTCCTGACCACCACGAGCATCGTGGAAAATTTCCCGGGTTTTCCCGAGGGCGTCGATGGCTATGAGTTGATGACCCGCATGCAGGCCCAGGCCGAGAAGTTCGGGGCCCAAGTGAAGTTCGCCACCGTGGATTCGGTGAAGTTTGGCGACGGCGTGACCGAACTCATTGTCGATGGCGAGCCGGTCCAGACGCGCACGTTGATCATCGCCAGCGGCGCAGGCCACAAGCACCTCGACGTCCCGGGCGAAGATGAGTTGGAAAAGAAGGGTGTGACCTACTGCGCCACCTGCGATGGGGCATTGCCCATGTTTCGCAATCAGCCGGTGGTGGTGATCGGTGGCGGCGACTCGGCCTGCGAAGAGGCGACCTACCTGACTCGATTTGCTTCGAAGGTTTACCTGATCCATCGCCGCGACACGCTGCGGGCTTCACGAATCATGGCCGAGCGCACGTTGGCCAATCCCAAGATTGAAATGGTCTGGGACAGCGTGGTGACCGAGGTCACCGATGTGGCGGCAGACAAAGTCACGGGCGTGAAGCTCAAGAATCTCAAGACCGGTGCCGAGTCACACCTGCCGTGCACCGGGGTGTTCGTGGCCATCGGGCATGTGCCCAACACCTCTCTCTTTAAGGGCACTTTGGATCTTCATGAGAATGGTTATTTCAAGACCGATGGGACGGTCCTGACGAAGATTCCTGGCGTGTTCGTGGCCGGTGATTGTGTGGACTCGGTGTACCGCCAAGCCATCACGGCCGCAGGGCTGGGCTGTTCGGCGGCGATCGAAGCCGAACGCCACCTGGCCGCCATCCAAAGTTGAGACCATCGAGGTCTCTGATTTATGGGTTGCTGGATACCTTCTGTGACTTCGCAATTTCTGCATTCATTTCTCCGCGATGACCTCCATAACGCCGATGGATTTGAAGTCTCACTTTGATGAGACGGGCCCGATCCGACTGCTCGATGTGAGGGAGCCGGACGAACACGCTCATTGTGCTCTGGCGGACTCGAGGCTGCTACCGCTCTCTCAATTGGAGGCGCGATGGCAGGAACTGGAGGAGTGGTGCGGAGCCGAAGGGGACACCGTGGTGTATTGCCACCACGGGGTGCGCAGTGCGCACGCGATCGCATTCCTCGAGGAGAAGGGGTTGTCCGGTTTTATAAATTTGACCGGTGGCATCGATCGCTGGAGCCGCGAGGTCGATCCCTCCGTGCCCCGTTATTGGTAATCGGCCTTAGGGATGGGTATCTCCGATAAGTCCCGGTTTCTCGCTATTTCCAGTGGGAAGGCCGGGTCTCCCGACCCGGCGTCCCGCGCGGTTTCCCCATACCCTGGCATTCCCAGGGGGCACCCAACCTGCAGACCGTCCAGTGGGGGCAATGGACTTACAACGCACCGCCCAACCCACTAACTCACCCTGTAGGTCCACCCTGTAGGCCGGGTCTCCCGACCCGGCGTCCCGTAGGAATTCTGCAACATCGAGCGTTTCTAGCGGCCCGGTATTCCCGACTCACCCCTCGAACAAGTACCGCAGGTCGTCGAGCGTGAGCGCCTGGGCGAACTTATCCTCTCCGAGTACATCCTCGGCCAGTTGGCTCTTGGATCGTTGGAGTGCACGAATTTTCTCTTCGACGCTGTTTTTGATGAGCAACCGATAGGCGATGACCGTCTGTCGCTGGCCAATGCGGTGGGCCCGGTCGATGGCCTGATTTTCAACAGCGGGATTCCACCACGGGTCAAAGAGAACGACATAGCTGGCGGCTGTCAGGTTGAGTCCGAATCCGCCTGCCTTGAGGGAGATCAGGAAGACGGCTTCACCCGAGTGTTCTTGGAATTGCTGAACCAGTTCGCCGCGGTTCTCTGTGTCGCCGGCTAAGTAGTAGGTCGGCCAGTTTCGCTCGGTGATGGCCTTCTTAATTAGACCCAGCATTTCCACGAACTGGGAAAAGACGATGACCTTGCCGCCCTCCTCCATGATGGGATCGAGAGTCTCCATGAGGGCTTCGACCTTGGTACTCTCGGCCTTGGAGTCCTCTTTGACCAACTTCGGGTGGCAACAGATTTGCCGTAATCGAAGCAGGGAGGTCAGGAGGTTGAATCGATTCTTGTTGAGCTGAGAGGCGGTGCTGATGCCCAGCAGCATCTGTTGGGCCCGTTTGAGCTCGGCCTTGTAAAGGGTCTTCTGTTCGCCCTCGAGTTCACAGAGCAGGTCTTCCTCGATGCGCTCAGGCAAGTCCTTGGCGACTTGCATCTTGGTGCGCCGCAGCAGGAACGGGCGGACGCGTGCCGCAAGACGTCGCCGGCAGAGGGGATCCTCCTTGGCATCGAAGAGCTTCTGGAAATCTCCCCGGTTGCCGAGGATGCCGGGCATCGCGAAGGCCATCAGGCTCCAGAGGTCCATCAGCTTGTTCTCAATGGGAGTGCCGCTCAGTAGGACCCGGTTCTTCGCCTCGATCCGGGTGGCGATCAGGGCGGTGACGGAACCTGGGTTCTTGATGTACTGCCCTTCGTCCAAGACGACGGCCAAGAATTCAGTGTGGAGCTTCTCACCGATGGATCGCAGTTGATTGTAGTTGATGATGTGCAGATCGGCCGAGCCGGTCTGGCTAGGTAACGATTTCATGTCATCACTGCTCCAGACCCGCGGACGGACGCTTGGAAGAAACCGTGCGGTTTCGGAGCGCCAGTTGTCGGCGACGGACTTGGGGCATACCACCAAGATGGGCCCGGGTTTGGCGTACTGGCCTCGCAACCAGGCAATCCAAGTCAGGGTCTGGAGGGTTTTACCCAGACCCATATCGTCGGCGAGGATGCCACCAAATCGGTTGGTGCTCAGGTAGGCTAAGAAGTGGAAGCCCTCCTTTTGGTAGGGACGAAGTTCTGCTTGGATCTCCACCGGAATCTCCGGAGTCACGCGGGCTTTCAGTTCAGCAGCCCGGCGTTCGACCTTTTGATAGTTCGCCTCCGAGAGGAATTGGCGGGCCGCAGGGTCGGCTAATTGGAGCGCGTGCAGACGCTGCTTCTCGGAGCTGAGTTCGTGGGGGTTGAGTCCCAGACGGGCCAATTGCTCGTCTTCTTGTTCGGACAGTTTGAACTCCAGTTTGCGCCAACCCTTGTCGGAGAGGCGGACCCATTTGCCTCGGGCATTGAGCAGGAGCTTGATCTCGTCTTGCGAGAGCGACGTGTCCGAGACATCGACGATCACTGAGAGGTCGAACCAGTCGATGCCCGATTCTTGAACGTCCAGTTTGACGGTTCCAGCCACCTCAGACTGCAGGAACGAGGCCAGTTCGCCGCGGAGGTCCAGTTCGAGCGACAGTGGGAGCGATTTGAGCCAGGGAACAAAGCGATCTGGAAATTGTCGGGTGACTTTGGCAGACCAGCGCTGACGGGCGAAGTCCCACCGAAAACCCGAGGCGTCGAGTCGTCGGGCAGCCTCAGCAAGGGCAGACCGGTCGAACATCCAGAGCGATTCTGGCGAGTCTGCGGTTCGTGAAGTCCCCGTTTTTCCGGGTGCTTGCGTTGAGTCTTGGGCGTCGAGGTCGGTCCATGCAGTGCCCGTCCAACGCTCCACGGGTTGTCCGTCGGGGCGGACAGCCAGAAGGTCCATGAAGCAGAACTCGTTGTCGTAACCAACGATGGGCTGAACCAATTCAGCCTGAATCCGCGGCTGGAGCGGGATTACCGATACCTTGGAAGAAAGGCGGGGCGGAAGGGCCAACTGAAGGTGGGAAAGGAAACGGACACCAGCCTGAGTCTCGAGGGCCGGGGCCGGGATGCGAGTCTCCAGCGCAGGGTCCAGAGCACGGTCCTCGGCTGGGGGGCCGGAGAAGAGCGTGTCGAGCGTCAGGTAGAGGGTCGGGCGGCCATGGAGGGTAAGGAGGAAGGGGGGCACGGCCTGCCCATCTCCGGTGAGCAGCCGCAACGAATAGTCGGAATAGTCGTCGGCGGCATCGTTGAGGGTCCAGCGCAGGGCCAGTTCTGGTCGGTTCAAGGGTTCACCCGCCGCGCCCACGATGAACGGATGCAGTGCGGGCAAGCGTAGCACCCGGTTCAGGAACAAGCGGGTGTTCTGGTCGTGGTAGAAGAGTTCGATGGGGTATCCGTACCGGGCCCGTTGGGCCAGCGGTTGCCAAAGTAGGGCAACCTCCACCACGAGTTCCGTAGCGTGCTTCTCGTCGAAGTCTTTGAATTTTCCGGGCTTGATCGCCGCCCAGGTGTCGGCCCCTGCCTTGCGCCATTCGACCAAGGCCTCTTTGGCGTCTAGCCGGAGGCGTAGTTCGATCTGGCCACCGGGCCGTGCGTCTTCCGAAGGGCCGAGTTGGAGGTTGGTTAGAAGAGTTCTCCAGCGAGTGACGTCTCGCTCCCGCCTGTGGGTGGACACCGCAACACGGGCCTCATCCGGTTGGGTCACCGACTTCAGAAAAGCCGGTATGGCCAGATTTCGCTCTTCGGCGAAGACGGCGATATATTGCCACAGCTCCCAGGAAGAACGCGGCATGGCATTCCACAAATCAGCCTTTTGCCACGCGTTTTCTGTAATCAAGAAACCCAGCTCGGCCAAGTGTCCCAAAGTGAGAGTTGTGCCGCTCCGGATCCGCGCAAAGAGACTGTCAATGAGGCGGATAACCTCTATCTCGTTCGGCTTGAGCGCGCGCCCCAGATTACCGGCTACGGAGCTTGCCAATTCGCTGGCAGCGGTATCCGTTGGAGTTTCGACGGGAAGGTCTGGGACGGCAACGGAACGTGGACTCGGACGCCCGGCCTTCCGGGGAGTCAGGGTCGGGGCAACGGCCAGCGAGCGAGCGGTGGGCTTGGCCTTGGGTTTCATACGAGCAACACTTCTTAGATGGTGCATTGTGTGCCTCTGATCGCAAGGCTGGGTCCGGGTTTGGGCCAGAAGCTTTGGGCTGTTCGATCTCTCCGGGGCACGGAACTCTGTCGGCGGAATGTTGTCTCGATGGTTTCGCCGAGGGCTTCGTTGGCTTGTCGCTCTTCTTTTGTTGCCGATCAACCTGGGGGTGAGTTGGGCTGCCTGGGAGGTCGGTCGGACCTCTGTTTCTGGCAGCCCATTTTGGGTGCCGCTCTTGGTCGGTTTTGGAATTTGGATGGTGGTCTATGTCCAACTGCCACGCCCAATGTGGATTTATGTCCTGGGCCATGAGTTGACTCATGCACTCAGCGCCTGGATGTGTGGATCTCGGGTTCAATCCTTCAAGGTGAACAGCCGAGGAGGAGAGGTCCGGGTCAGCAAGAGCAATGCGTTCATTGCGCTCTCTCCCTATTTTTTACCCATCTACTCGATCCTCTGGTCCCTGATCATGGTCGTGGTGCAATGGCGCTGGGGTAAGGAGTGGTGGGTCATGCCGGTGTATCAGGTGGGTTTGGGTCTGACCTACGGCTTCCACGTCACCATGACGGCGGTGATTTTGCGCATCCGACAGCCGGACCTGGTGGGCGAGGGGTTTCTGTTTTCAGGGTCGCTCATCTGGCTGGGCAATGCCTTAATGCTTCTGTTGGGCATGACTTGGTTGGCCGGGCGGCCAGGCATGGGGGCCACGTTGCGATCGGCAGCGCGCCTTTCCGGTGAGTTCTATCTGCAGGCGTGGCGGTGGGTACAACAATGGATCTCTTGAGAAAATGAGGCTCTCGTTGGAGGCCCTGCCGTGAGGGATGCATCGCGGGTTTCGATCGCTGTGTTACAAATGAAACTTGAAACTCAGCCCACGCAGGCGAGAAGCTTCTGATCTTAGGTACGCATGAATCTTGGCGATATTCTCACGACACGGCAGATCGTTCCTGAACTGGCGGCCA
>SXXZ01000336.1 GCA_005789375.1 Verrucomicrobiales bacterium
CGCCGCCGGCGCGCGCAGGGATCCTCCCGTGTCGGTGCCCAAACCGATTGCGGCCGCACCCATGAGCACGCTGGCCGCGGCCCCCGAACTCGAGCCCCCCGTCAACCGGTCCGGATACCCCGGCTGCGTGACATCACCAAAACAGCGGTTCTCGCCGGTGATGCCGTAGGCGAACTCGTTCAAGTTCGTCTTGCCCACCAACACGGTCCCCAATGCGCGCCAATCGACCACGTACGGACAATCCGCCTGGGTCACCGTCCGGGTGCCGGCATAAAACAGCGACCCGCACGTCGTGGGCAGACCCCGAACATCGAAGAGATCCTTCACCGACACCGGTAATCCCCAGAGCGGACCCCGAGGGCCGGATGCCTCCAGAGCCGCGGCTTGGGTCCTTGCCCCGGCCTCGTCGATCACAATGAACGCCCGCGAGGCCGCACCTCGTCGGGCCGACTCGAGGGCCGTTTCGGTCAACTGGGTTGGCGTCAGCTCTCCGGACTGCAAGGCAGCAGAGATCTTTCTCAGAGACCATTGAAGTAGTGGGTTCACAGTCATCGCGCTGATCTGAGAAAACCATACAGGGCCACGAACTCAATCCGCGGTATCAACCCTTTGCAGCGGACCAATCGGTCACACCTTTCCAGCAGGACCATTCAGCCCACCCGAAGCCGAGCCTGATCGATACGACCGCGGGCATAGGCCTCGAACACGCGGCGAATCTCGTCGCGCACTCGTCGGAATACCTCCATTTGCTCGTCTTCAGTGCCCGGGGCGTGGGCCGGATCTTCGAAGGGCCAGTGGTAGCGATTCGCCTGGCCCGGATACACCGGACACACTTGATCGGCATTGCCGCACACGGTGATGACCGTCTCCACCGGCTGGTCGAGGAAGAGGTTCATGTGCTTGGAGGTGTGACCCGCCAGGTCGATACCTATCTCAGCCAGCGCCCGGATAGAGAGCGGGTGGACATACCCGGCCGGTTTGCTGCCGGCACTGGCCACACGGAACACCCCGCCCGAGGCCGCACGCAAAATGGCCTCGGCAATGTGGCTGCGACAAGAGTTGCCCGTGCACAGCACGAGAATTAAGGGAGTTTGAGGATCGGAATTCATGGGGACATTTATCGGGCTTTGGGAAGCGTGCGAAAACCAATGGTTTGAGGGGCCGGTGCGGCGACTTGGCAACGGTCCTGGGCCAAACAGTCGGTGTGTCGAAGCCCCAGACGCAGGACGAGTTCACCCTCCTGCTCCGTCACTGACTCGAGCGGCATTTGCGTGACAAAGCCCACTTCGTGTTCGACATCAACCTCCAAGTCGTCGCGCAATCCGACCGGGCCCGCCTTGTCGAAAATGGCCAGAAGTTTCGCGGCGTTCAGACGGTGATCCACATCGTCGGCCACCCAGGTTTGCAGGCGGCAAAATGCATCGGCCCGAAGCACCCCGCCGCAGTCGATGTAGTGCTTCTCGACCCGTGCTACTTCTGAGACATGCGCATGGATCGGAAGCAATATGCCATCCGGCCGTTGGAATCGCAGGAGCGCACTGGGGTGCTGGGTCAGGAGGGTTCGGAATTCCAGAAGTTTCATGGTGGGAAGAGTGGGGAGGAGGACTTGTTCGGGCGATTCAGCAAGGGATGACTCAGCGCAGACGACTCAAGACTGACCGCAGTTTGAACCCGCACGGGTTCCTTGAAGGACGCGGTGCACCGGAACCGCCAAGAGCGCCCCGAATACCGGGCCTAGACAGTAAATCCACAGCGAGCCAAGACCGGGCCCAAACACCGCCGGACCGAGGGACCGCGCAGGATTCATAGAGGCTCCGCAAATTGGCCCGGCGAACATCGCCTCCAATCCCACCGTCGCCCCGATGGCCACGGCGGCGGTGATGCCCTTTTCTTTGGCACCGATCGAAACCTGCAAAATTACCAGCATGAGGAAGAAGGTGAGCACCGCCTCAAACACCAGACTCTGGGAATCCGATCCCGAGGGCCGGGTGGCTCCCAAATTCACGACGGTGGGAAACAGCCACCGCAGCAGCCCGCTGGCCGCCAAGGCCCCGCCACACTGAACCGCCACGTAACCCGGAACCGCCTGCCACTCAAAGCGACGGGCCGCCGCCAGGGACACCGTCACCGCCGGATTGAAATGGGCTCCGCTGGTTTCACCGAACCCGTAGATAAGCACCATCACCACCGCTCCAAACGTGAGCGCGATGCCCGGGTGGGTGACCGCCCCATGCGAGACTTCATTGGCCACGATGGCCCCGGTGCCCGCGAACACGATGAGGAACGTGCCCAGAAACTCCGCCAGCCATGCAGCCCACGGCAGCGATCGGGATGCGCCGGTCTGCTGGCTCACGCCCCACCCTTCCGCTCCCGAGATTTCAGCGATCGAGATCCCAACGATCGGGACCCCGGCGATCGGCATTCCGATCCCACACAGCACTGGTCGGCCGCGTCGCGCAAGGCCAGACGCCGCTCCAGGCGGGCCTGATCTCGCCGCAGGTGCGCATCGGTGGCCAACACCGACAGGAAGACCCCGAAAAAGGCCTCGGTCACCGACTGGCCCAATGGCGTCAGCCGGTGGTAGCTCCATTTACCCTCCTTGCGGGAGGCGCTCAGCCCGGCGTCACGCAGCACCCGCAAGTGGGTGGACAAGGTGGACTGCGTCAGGCCCAGCGCATCGCACAATTCGCACACGCACAACTCGCCCCCGGAGATCGCCCGGAGGATGCGCACCCGATTCCCGTCGGC
>SXXZ01000337.1 GCA_005789375.1 Verrucomicrobiales bacterium
ACTCAGACTTGGACTCAGACTTGGAAGTCCAAGCCTGCTCCCCAAACCTCAGATGGATGGCAACATTCACGCGGAGAGTTTCGCTCGTAGGTTTCCCGATCAGATCATCGTGAAGCTACGCTGGCCCAAACCTACCCAATTGAACCTGCAAGGATTATGCCAATACTAAGGTCTGGTGGAATTTCAGCCGGAACCGTTCTTGGATACGGCAGTGGGTCTGCGGTGCGGAGGCCCGCAAAACTCCAGCGTGAAAAGATTCCCCCCCGAAAACACGGTCTCACGACGGCTGAAAACGGTCGTTTTTATTAAACCCCACCAAGTCTTCACCAAGTCTTCACCAAGACTCCACCGAGGCCGCATTGGTTTATTTTAACGGCCAGTCGGGAGCCTGACTGAAACCAACTCTCTGCCGGCTTTCGAGCACCCCGTCCACTCTTCCACTCGATTCACCCAAACTCTGGGTGCTATTCCCCACTCAAAAAGAACTTGGGCCCATTGCCCCAAAGCTCCATCCATCATTCGCAAGCCATGCCGGCAGCCCCATGCGCCCTGCGCCAAAACCAAGGGTTACCCAATGAAGCTCGTAGGAGGATCGAAGAGTTGTCGCCTGGCAGGCACACCACCTACGGTCGGAGATGCAGTTGACCGACCGATGGGTATTGATCACCGGTGCTTCGAGCGGATTCGGAGCCGCGGCCGCCGAAGCGTTTGCCCGGGCGGGTTGCCGACTGGTCCTGGGGGCTCGTCGTCAGGACCGCTTGGCCCAGGTGGCATCGGCCTGCCGCACGCTCGGAGTTTTGGCTGAGTTCCACGAACTCGATGTGGCCTCCACGGGCTCAGTGACCGCGTTTACCCAATGGATGCAAACCCTCACACCGCAGGTGGATGTACTCATCAACAACGCCGGCGGTGCCCATGGATTAGACACCGTAGCGACCGGGCGCGATGAAGACTGGGAGGCCATGGTTCAGTCCAATTTTTTGGGACTAGCACGAGTCACCCGCGCAGTTCTTCCAATGATCCCGCACCACCAGGGATCCAGTATCCTCAACATCGGATCCATCGCCGGCCACCAGGCCTATGAGGGCGGATCCATTTACTGCGGAGTAAAGGCTGCCGAGCGCAGCATCACCCAGGCCCTGCGCCTGGAGCTTAATGGCACGGGGATCCGCGTCTGCTCACTCGATCCAGGCATGGCCCTCACCGAATTTTCCGACGTCCGCTTTCGCGGGGATACAGTCCGGGCTGGGCAGGTTTATCGGGGCGTGGAACCCCTCGTAGCACAGGACATCGCGGAAACGCTGGTCTGGATGGCTTCGCGACCTGCGCACGTCAACATCGACGAGATCATCATCAAGCCCACCGATCAGGCGGCCATCCACAAGGTTCACCGCCGCGCCACCACCACAGTCTGAGGTGTCTGAGACACTCCTCGTCTGGCAGCCCAGGGAATGGACGGTGAGACACCGTCCCTACCAAACTGCTGCCACCTCCCCGGTAGGGCTCGAGTCTCTCGGGCCATCCCTACCTCGCCCGGCAGCCCAGGGAATGGACGGTGAGACACCGTCCCTACCAAACTGCTGCCACCTCCCCGGTAGGGCTCGAGTCTCTCGGGCCATCCCTACCTCGCCCGGCAACCCAGGGAACGGACGGTGAGACACCGTCCCTACCAGATCGGCCCGTCACACGCACCCCTCACCTCAAGTGGGGAATTTTAATTGCCACCAAGGGGGGGAATAATTGTCGTTGAACACACGGGGAGACATCGCCCCAAAGTCTGCCTAAAAAAGGAACCTCACCTCGAGGGACCCACTAGGGACTCAGGGCCAGACAAAGCCCGGATACTTGGTGCGGATTTGGGCACGCAGCTTGGGGTAGGATACTTCCCGCCAACGCGGAAAATTCGAGACAACTTCCAGTCGCTTGCCGTCCGGAGCTTGCAGAGCCAGGCGAATCGGAATGGCGTCTTCACCGACCGTCGGGTGCGTCTTAAGTTGGAAGCATTCGGTCAACTTGACTTGGGCTTCCGGACCCGAGATTTCGTCAGCCTCAGCCTCGGGATCCGGCTCCACATAGGTGAGCTTGAGTCGACGGCCTTCCAGCCAAGGCAGGTGCACGGGCATGAGTTCGTCGAGCCAGGCGATTTGTTCGGGAGCCAGATGGGCCCGAAACGCTTCTTTGAGCGAGGCCACTTGAGCCTGCTTCACCAGAGTTAACCCCCGAAAAGCGCGATCCAACGCAGCCACGAGCGCAGCACCGTCGAAGGCCGGGAATTCTAACTGCGGCAAGGCCCGAGCTATCAGATTTACCCGGGCTATGAACTGCTTGAGTTCGTGATCCAATTGAGGGAGATCAAATCCACCGCGGGCAAAGGCCTCCGCCAGACAGCGTCCGGACAGCTCGGGATCGGACTCCCGTTGGTGCTCTGTAGCCACCACGAGGTCTAGGAAGCAAATGCGCCGCACCGGCGAAACTCGCTTGTGAAGCCGGTCAAACACATGATCGACCGAGGTATGAAAGTGCTGCGGAAAGAGCTCGCGCAACCACTCCGACTTCACGGCCGTGGCCAATCCCAGGAGGGTCAGAACACCCCCGCTGCGACCGGATACCTCTCGAATGCTACCCACGACCATCAACTCCGCCTGCTGCACCACCGACTCGCGCATCAAACTGCCGGTGCGCCCTTCGGTGAGGAGACAGTCCAGCGATCCGGAGTCCTTTCGGACGCACACTTGGTCTACGAATCCGGCACAAAGGGACTTGAGCAACCCCTCATCCCCCGCCTCGGCAGAGGCCGCCCCGGAATCGCGAGTCATCATCTTCTCGCGCTCGGCAATGCGCACCAGTTGCTGAAACGTGTCTTCCACCTGCCGGGCTGTTTGGGCGTGGATGCCATGCCGGCGACAGGCCTCCAGTGAGAAGTGTGCGTTTCGCGCATACTGATGCGCCCGGAGCAATGTGTGGAAGTCGCTCTGAGTACTGCCCTCGAACAACTCCCGGGCATCGGCCGAAGAAGGGGCCTCCCGATTAACCCGCATGAGCAGATCGCGACCGCTGACCAACGCGGCGCAAAGACAGGCCGCTGGCACACAACCGCGGCGCGAGGCCTCGACGAGCAAGCGAGCGAAGCGCGGGTGCATCGGCAAGCGGAGCATTTGACGCCCCACCGGCGTGAGGTCGGAGCCGGAGCTCTCCGCTCCGTGCCCCTCTTCCAGCGCCCCCAAGATGTGCAGCAATCGCTCGGCCCGAAGGACGGCCGCCTTATCGGGTGCGTCTAACCAATCGAAGGTGGCCGCCTGACGCACACCCAACGAGTGGAGGAGCAGAACCACCTCGGCCAGATCCGCTCGCTGGATTTCAGGGGTGTTGCGAGCAGGTCGGTTGAGATGCCCGCTTTCGGTCCACAACCGCCAGCACGTACCCGGCGCGGTGCGCCCGGCTCGCCCCGCCCTCTGGTCGGCCGAGGCCCGACTAATTTCTTCGACCATCAGCGTCTGGATTCCTCGCTCGGCATCGTAACGAGCCATCCGCGCCAAACCGCCATCGACCACGTGACGGATCCCATCAATGGTCACCGAGGTTTCCGCCACATTGGTAGAGACCACGATCTTGCGCAGCGGACTGGGTTGGAACGCCCGATCCTGATCGTCGGGGCCCAGTTCGCCGTGAAGCGGAATGAGCGATACCCGCTCACCCAGGCGAGCTGCCGCCAAGGCCCCCAAAGCAGCCTGAATCTCGCCCTTGCCGGGCATGAACACCAAAATGTCCCCCTCCCAGCCGGCCTCGACAATCCGCTCCACCTTGTCAGCGGCCAATTCATGGACCGGCCGACTGTCGCCGTAATCGAGCCACTGCATTTCCACCGGAAATGTCCGCCCTTCCGAAACCAAGATTGGGGCTGAAGCCGGAGCAATCCCGCCGGGAGGCAAATCGCTGCCCTCCTGTCCCGTCACGGGGGCGGGCACCGAAACCGAGGCCGCCAAATACCGTGCCACCGGTTCAGCCTCCAGCGTAGCGGACATCACCACCAGACGCAGGTCCGGCCTCTCGGTGGCCTGAAGTCTCTTGGCCAGCGCCAACGCCACATCGCTCAGTAAATTGCGCTCGTGGAACTCATCGAAAATCAGCACACCAATCTGGCCGAGCCGCGGATCATCCTGAATCCATCGCAAAAGGATTCCCTCTGTAACAAAGGCAATTCGGGTCGCGTCGCCGATCCGGTCCTCGAACCGCACTTGGTAACCCACCTCCGCACCGAGCCGAACTTGCCGTTCCCAAGCCACCCGAGTGGCCACAGTCCGTGCCGCTACCCTCCGCGGCTGCAGGACAACGATTTGCTGACCCTCCGGAACAAGGCCTGCATCCAGGATCATCTGAGGCACCTGGGTGGTCTTGCCCGACCCCGTGGCCGCGACCAAGACGAGTTGATTGCCCTCGGTGAGCGTGCGGATCAGGTCGGCATGGAGCCGCCAGATGGGAAGACCGTTATCAGGCACAGTGGGTCAGGCTTTCGCGATGAAAACGAAATAGATCATGACGGCCTCCATGAGAACCGACACACCCAGAAGCATCCCTGAAGGCATGAACTTGCCGGTCTTCCGCAAACGCATAAAGAACACCGCCTGAAGCACGATGAGGACCCCGACGGCCACCGTTCCTGGCAATTGCCCCAGGGCCACGAGCGCCAACGGAATCGCCGAGCCCATCGATGCGATGAGGGAAGCCTTGGACTTAGCCTTCAGGAACCCCATAAGCCCGCCGGCGACCAGGAGGGCGATGAAGATCCACAATAGAATGACAGCCATCGGATGCATGGGCCGGAGGGAATACGGCGAACAGGCCGTTGAGGCGATCACCAATCTGAGGTCTGTCGGGTCATCGATCGGGGCGGATGCATGTCTTCACCGCCCGATTGCCCTGGGCCATGGAACGAAAGAGTTCAGGCAACTCGTCCAACGAAGCCTCGCCATCGACAAAGTCCCCCACCCGAATCACGCCTCGCTCGATCAAATCCAGAGCGGCGCGGATGGATCGGGGTGTATGGTGAAAGCTGGCCAGAAGCGTTAGGTTGGAATAGTGCAATAAACCGGTGTCGAGCGTGACCGAAGTACC
>SXXZ01000338.1 GCA_005789375.1 Verrucomicrobiales bacterium
ATCATGCAGGTGCAGGTCAATGAATCGGCCGGCATGACCTTCGGCAAGGCCCTCCGCGCCTTCCTGCGTCAAGATCCCGATATCATCATGCTCGGGGAAATCCGCGACTTGGAGACCGCGCAGATCGCCGTTCAAGCATCGCTGACCGGTCACTTGGTGCTGTCCACGCTGCACACCAACGACGCCTCGGGCGCCGTCACCCGTATGGTGGACATGGGTGTGGAGCCCTTCCTGATCTCCTCCACGCTGCTGGCGGTTCTGGCTCAGCGTCTGGTCCGCCGAATTTGTACGAGCTGCCGCACACCGTTCGAGCCGAGCGAGTCGCAGTTGCAGAACATGAGTTTGTCGGCCCATGACATCGGCGACAAAGTGTTCTACTACGGCCGCGGTTGTCCCAATTGCAACGACACCGGCTACAAGGGACGCAAGGGCATTTACGAGTTGTTGGCCGTCTCTGATGCGATTCGCAACCTCATCAACGACCGCGCACCCACCGTCGTGGTCCGTCAGAAAGCCATCGAACTAGGCATGGTAACCTTGCGCGAAGACGGCCTCCGCGGTATCTACGCCGGCGAGACCACCGTCGAAGAAGTGCTGAAGTACACCTGATTCTGTCTGGATACTCCGACGAAACTGATTTCACGAGGATACCGATATGGCCAAATTCAACTACGTTGCCATGGACAGCACTGGCAAGGAGACCAAAGGAGTCCTCGAGATGGGCAGCCAGACCGAGGCGCTGAATCGGCTTAAAGAAATGGGCTTGCTGCCAACCAAGGTCACCGAGGCGGCGGCGCCAAAGTCCGAGGGCAAGGGAGCCAAAGGTTCGCCTTCTGCCGCCGGTGGCAAGGGCCAGAAAAAGGGCGCGGGCCAAATCAATCTCAAGATCCCTGGGTTCGGCGGCAAGGTGAAGCCCAAGGTGCTTTGTACCTTCACTCGTCAGTTGGCCACCCTAGTGGAAGCCGGTCTGCCGCTATTGCGCGGTCTGCGTGTGCTGGAGAAACAGGAACGCAACCTGGTCCTCAAGAAAATCTTGGGCGATCTCTCCGTTTCCATCGAAGGCGGTTCCACCTTCTCTGAAGGTCTGGCCCAGCACCCCAAGGTCTTCAACCGTCTCTTCGTCAACATGGTGAAAGCCGGCGAACTGGGCGGTGTGCTCGAGGTGGTCCTCAAGCGTCTGGCCGAGTTCATGGAGAAGGCCGAGAAGATCAAGGGCAAGGTCGTCGCGGCCATGTTCTATCCCATATCGGTCATGGTTGTGGCCGTGGGTATTGTAGCGCTGCTCATGATCGTGGTGGTGCCTAAGTTCAAGTTGATCTTCGCAGACTTGCTCGGCGGCGACGCCGGCATGCCCGAATTCACACTGTTCGTTCTGAAGATCTCCGAGACCCTCAGGGACAACACCGTCATCTTCCCCGACTGGTTCTTTGGAGGCATGCCCTTCCCAGGTCAGGTGGTCTGGGGCATCGTAATCTCTGTCACCCTCTTCAAGTTCCTCATCAAGACCAAGAAGGGCATGTGGTACTTCGACAAGTTCAAGCTCAACATGCCCGCACTCGGTCCGGTCATTAGCAAGGTGTCCATCGCCCGCTTCACCCGAACCTTAGGTACTCTGGTTCAGTCGGGTGTGCCCATCCTTCAGGCTCTAAACATTGTCCGCGAGACAGCGGGCAACGTGGTCGTGGCCAAGGCCGTGCTCGACATCCATGAGTCGGTCAAAGAGGGCGAAACCATCACCGCGCCCTTGGAAAAATCGGGAGTATTCCCGCCGATGGTCGTGTCGATGGTGGATGTCGGTGAGCAAACCGGCGCTCTGCCGGAAATGCTCCTGAAGATCTCCGACAACTACGACGAAGAGGTGGACAATGCGGTCACGGCCATGACCTCCCTCCTCGAGCCGATCATGATCGTCTTTCTGGCGGTGGTCGTCGGTTCCATCGTCATCGCGATGTTCCTGCCGCTCATCAAACTGATGGAAACCCTTGGCGGCGACACCGGCGGTGGCGAATAAGCATCACCCCTCGAGGGTTCTCGGTAAGGCTGATAATTTTTTGACCGGATTCTCGGAGCTTCCTTGACCGGTCTCATGTGCGGGTGTAAATACAAAGTAGTTACATTGAATGCGCATTGGCCATACTCGGATGGACTGAATGGACTGAATGGAGTTCGACTGGAACAATCTGCCGTTCGAACCCGACGGCTCGATTTCAATGACCGGAATCGAGGAGTCGTTCGAAGATCCGTTTGCCATTCGCCTGTTGCCCGACTCGTCGCGCTTCGGTGTTCAGGCTCGTTTCTTCAATTTGGGCAAATCGGCTGCGGGGCAGGGGCTCTTCAGCGTGTATCGAACCAACGGCAAGGTGATCCGGGTCATTCTTTCCCGACCCTTCAGCGAGGCCGAGTCTTACTTTTATCAACGGCGGATGACTCAATCGCTCGCATCCTAGACCGACGAGTCGTCCTCCGTCTCTGCCATGAACCTTCAAACCATCCAGTCTTGGGACGATGTCCCGCTCTTCGACAGCGAGCAGGCCGAGGCCGATTTCTGGGCGGAGAACCAGGTCGATGCCCGGTTGATGGATGTTTCAGCCACCGCCAGTTCCGAGCAGTCCGAATCGATCACCATCACCCTGCGGATGGATCCTCGGATGCTCAGTCGGATCAAGCGTTTGGCCCGATTCCGGTTCCTCAATTACCAGAGCATGATCAAACAATGGTTGAGCGAGCGCATGGAAAAGGAATTGAAGGACCGCTAATCCTTAGGGAAAGTCCGTACTCCCGTGTGAACCCATGAGATCTCGCAGTCCATCCTCTTCCTGCCCTCCGGCCCTTCACCGGAAGGTGGCTGCGTTCACCTTGCTCGAACTGCTGGTGGTGATGTCCATCATCGGCATTCTGGCGGGCATGGTCGTGGGTTTGGCACCGGCTGCTGCGGCCAAGATGAAAGAAGCTCGGGTACGCGCCGAACTCCAACAATTGGTAACGCTGATCGAGGCCTACAAATCCCGCTTCGGAGTTTATCCGCCCGATGGCGTCCGAAGGGTTTCGATCACGGGCCAGGGTTTTCAGACCTTGTCCAATCCTGCCTTGAGTCCCCTCTTCTACGAATTGTCCGGCGTGTACCTGACCAACGCCAACAGCGTTGATGGTTACTTCATCCCGCGTGCCGATGCCGACGACGGCGACGGCATCCGTTCGGGCGAGTTGCAAACGTGGTTTGGTCGTGAGGGCATTCTCAACGCCAAGCCCTATGAGTTGCGCAATCGGTTGTTCGTCTCCGATTTCAAGGAAGGTCAATATGCCGAAGTCTTCCGCAACCGCTCCGATGCCGGGTACGCCGACATTGAGGTGCTCGCCGTAGGTTTCTCCTCCGATGCCTCCGGAAAGCGGCAAAACGGTCTGGCTTGGCCCAACAACCGAACCGACCACCCCGTGCCCTCCAACAAGGGGCTCAACCCGTGGCGGTACGTCTCGACCAACCCGACCAATAATTCGGGCGGTTTCGATTTGTGGGCCGAAATCCCCGTCGGCCGTGAACGAGTGAGGATCATCGGCAACTGGAAGGAATCCAACTAGTGGCCTCCCTATCCTCGTTCCCCCAACACCGCCTTCCCGAAAACTCCCTTTTTAGCAGCGCCAGAGAACCTATGAAGACTCGAACGACCGTCCAACGCCGGAGCGCCTTCACGCTCATCGAACTCCTCGTCGTCATTGCCATCATCGGCATCCTTGCGGCCATGTTGCTGCCGGCCATTGCCTCGGCGACAGCCAAGGCCAAGTCGGCCAAGGCCAAGGTCGAGGTCACGGGCATTGTCGGGGCGATCAACTCCTACCAGGCCGACTACTCCCGCCTGCCCGCCACCAAGCGGACCCGGGATGCCCACGGGCTTCCCACCCGTCCGGCGACCGCGCCCGACTGGATCTTCGGCAATGCCAACACGCCCGACGCCAAGGGCATTTTACCCACCCAGACGGTGGCGACCAAGATCGGCTATCAGCAGGTGCGCGACCTAGGCGGCAGTGGTCGCGACGCCAACAATTCTGAGGTCATCTCTATTCTCACCGCACAAATCGTTCCCGATGTGCAGGGCGACATGGCCGATGCCGTCAACCTCAACAACAACCAGAATCCCAAGCGCACGGTGTATCTGGCTACCAAGGCCGTCGGTCGCAATCAGCCCAACGGCGTCGACGACCTGGGCGTGTACCGCGACCCCTGGGGGCATCCCTACATTTTCATCCTGGACCTCGACTATGACAGCCGCGTGCTGAGCCCGTTCCCGCTGGTGGCCACGGGCCGTCCGGCCCAGGCTCGCTACATTCCGGGCAATGCGCTGGTGATGTCGCTGGGACCGGACGGCAAGGCCGACTTCAACGCCGACCAAGATCACCCGAACAATCGCGACAACATTTACAGTTGGAAGTAAGCGGGCTCCCTGACCCTCGCCCACGGCGACCCCACCCCCATGAAGCTCCAAGGACCCACCGGTTGCAGAATACCACTGGCCCCACGCCAGCGGTTTGCCGCCTTTACCCTCCTCGAGCTGCTGGTGGTGGTGGCGATCATCGGCCTCCTGGCGGGCGTTACTGTACCGGCGATTCG
>SXXZ01000339.1 GCA_005789375.1 Verrucomicrobiales bacterium
CCGGCCATCCCCGCACCGATGACCAGCACGTCCGTGGTTTGTTCAATCGAATCCATTCGAGTAGAGCACGTTTCCGCGGGTGGGGGCTGGCGTCAATCCTTGGGCGACGAATCACACGACTCGCCGCACGGCTCGCAAGCCAGACTCGCAAGCCTCCGGGCGGGGAAGCCTACTTCTGTACTACCCTACCCGCACCCTTCACCCGGAGCCGGGCACCATAGATCGACTTGCTGGCGGTGATGAAGAGCAGGTCGTTGTTCGTGCCGCCGAACGTGACATTCGCGGTCCAACCCTCCGGGATGTCTAGGTGTTCGATTTGCTGGCCGGCCTTGTCGAACACGGTCACTCCCTTGCCGGTAAGGTACACATTGCCTTCGGCGTCGAGCGTCATGCCGTCGGAGCCGAGGTTGCAGAAGAGTCGTTTGCCCGCGAGTTCGCCGCCCGGTTGCACGTCGTAGGCGTAGGTCTTGCCCGCGCCGATGTCGGCCACGTAGAGCGTTTTGCCATCGGGTGTGCCGATGATTCCATTGGGTTGCTTGAGGTCGGTGGCCACTGGCTTTGGCGCGCTAGCGCGCTTCGCATCGAGGAAATAGACGTGCTCTCCCGCCTGTTGGGTCTTGGGGTCGCGCTTCCAGTAGGGGCGCGGGTAGCGCGGGTCGGTAAAGTAGAGAGCACCGTCGGGTCGGACCCACAGGTCATTGGGCCCATTGAGCAGTCGGCCGCCGAAGTCCTTCACCAGCACCGTCACGGTCTTGTCGGGCGAGATCGACCACAGTTGGTTCAATTCGTCGGAGCAGGTGAGCAGATGGCCCCGGGCATCGAAGTACGTGCCATTGGCCCGTCCGCACGGTTTGAGCCAATCGGAGAAGGTGCCGCTTTGGGCGTCCCAGCGGACAATGCGGTCGTTGGGTTGGTCGGTGAAGAAAATGTCGCCGCGCGCATTGGCGGCCGGGCCTTCGGTGAACTCGTACCCACCGCCGAGTTTCTCGACGCGGGCGCCCTGTGCGAGCAGTCGGGATTCGGCGGCGGCCAAGCGTGGAGTGGTCATGAGGCTGGCGAGGAACAGGGAGCCGGTCAGGAGGAAGCGGTTCATGCGATGTGGCACTAGGGTCTCTAGGAAAGCGATTCCTGCCAAACGCCTTTCACCGTCAATCACCCGAGTCCCTGCACGCGGTTGGTAAAAGCCCTGGCTTCGTCGGCGCGGTTTCGTGCGCAGTTGGATACTCGGCGGGCTTCGTGGCACGAACCCCTGGCTCTCATCGGGACGTCCGCTTGCCGGTGAAGGTGCTCTCGATGTCTAGGGTGTCTGGGGCTGTCAACACATGGCGCAAGGTTCCGTCCACCAGGACCGTGCGTTCGTCGCTCACCGAGTAGGCCTTGGTCCAGCCGATGCTGCTACCTTCGCGGAGGATGCATTGGCCGTCGGGAGTGAACTCTCGTGAATAGTCCCGACCGGCGTGGCGGTAAGACCACGTCCCGAGAATAGGGTGTCGATTCGACTTCGGAGCGCTGGCCAAGTTCAAGGTTCCGGGGCGACTTCGAAGGGCACCTGAGGCGTTGGAAATCACGCAGCGGTATTCGCTGCCGATATCCCACAGCGTCGTGGCCGGGGTGGTGTAGGTGGGGTGTGTCGCACCCAGGATATCGGCCCGATTCTTTTGCCATTGGAACCGGAGATCGTCCCCCGTGGCCGAAACCGAAAAAGAGGCCGCCTCGGGCAAACCCACCGTCGTATCGGCCGGGTGAGTGGTGATGACCGGAGCACCGATAGCAACGGGCGCGCAGTCCGTGCGGGTTATCTGGTAAGCGACTCCGGCCGCCGTGCGGAAGGTGAACTCGTCTTCATCTTGGACGAGCGACACTGCTTGCCCGGTGTCCGCCCGGGTGACGGCGATGCAGGCTCCGTCAAAAGGACTTTGCACGATGCAGGGGTTACCGCGTTCGCTGAAAATCCGGACCGAGTCCACCATCCGACCGGCAGCCCGATATCGTGCCCCAACCAGGAATGCACCGACCGACCGCAGTCGATGAAACTCCGCATCCACAGACTTATCCCAGTTAGGGAAGATCCGGATCACCCCGTCCTGGCTTTGAAGCAGCATCCCATTGATGGCCTCGATGATTCCGGCGGTCTCGATGCCACCCCCATCTTTCTGCGAGACGACGCCATTGGGCTCGGGTTTCCAGCCCTTGATGGCCTGAATCACCCGATCGGCCTGGTAGCCCGCGCGGACCGCCATCACAAACATCATTCCGAAGTCGTTGCCATTTTGCCAACCGCACCAGCGCTGTGGGTGGAACATGTTGCCACGGTCGAGCGTGTTGCAGGTGGCCAACCGATAGGCCGGCAGCGTCCGGTGACTGATGTTGTCGAAGGTGGTGGTGAACATGACTCCGGTGTTCCGCGCGCCGCCCTGGTAGTGCAGCGCCTCCATCACGTCGTGCACCGCGTCGGGCCGGAAGGTGACGTTCGAGCCCCAAGCTTGGAGCGGGTACTCGCTCATGTGGTCTAGGATTTCCTGCCAGTGGGCCCGCCGATCCGCATCGCACCGGAGTTCGAGACTGGCCGCCACGATCTCCCGGTACAGGAACCGGATCGCGCCGAGGCTGAACATGTCGTTCTTGGCGAACCAGTTGGCCCCCTCGTGGACCGATCCGTACACCTCGTATCGGCCGTTGACCGGCGCGCCGATGTAATCGTCGAAAAAATCGGCGACCGACCGCATCAACGGGTAGGCGGTCTTGGCGAGGAACTGAGTGTCCCGACCGTATTTCCACTTCCATACGATTGGCAGGATGGCGAACACCGCGTTGGTGGCCATGCAGCAATCTTCACCTCCCTGCGTCCCTCCGGCGGTGGAGGGAGTTCCGTGGGATGTGAACGA
>SXXZ01000340.1 GCA_005789375.1 Verrucomicrobiales bacterium
ATGTTCGACACGGGCCTCGATCTCCGGAGCGCCATCGAGATCAACCCGCCGGAAGCGCAGGCCCGTGTTGGGCAAGGCCGGCAGGAGGTTCATCGAAACGCGGTTCCCGCCATGGAGACCGATTCCGGCGAATGAGACCGACTGCTTGAGGGTGTGCTGAGACGACACGGCCAATTGTTCTAGCCAAGGGAAAAGCGCCGACGCAATGACCCTTTGCAAGGGATTGCGCCGAACAACCTCGTCCACCGAAGAGGTGAGCCCCTGCTCCGACGGCGATTCGAGCCCACAAAAACGAGGAACCCTTCCAGTTTTCAGACAAACGCTTAGCCTCCGGGCCGTGAGTTCCATCGTCTCCTCGAAGCACCTGCGACTGGCCGAAGCAGGGCTCCTCGTTGTGGTCCTCGTCTTGGGAACACTGCTGACCGTCTTCGGCGGATCGGTCGAGCGCCCCCTCTTTGAAACCGGACCCAACGGTGAGCGCCGAAGAGTCTTCACCGAAGACGCCGATGGAAACCGCACCGCCGCCAAGGAACGGGTGAACAAGTTCCTCAACGCCGAAAACCTCACCCAACTGGCCAAGGACACGAGCTTCTTCGCCATCATGGCCGTGGGCATGACCTTCGTGATCATCGCTGGCCAAATCGACCTGAGCGTCGGAGCCATCTACGCGCTCTCGGGAGTTTTGGCAGCCCAGGTGTTCCACGCCTTCGGACCGGAGGGGCCCGCGGCTACTTCTCCCACCGAAGGTGCGTGGCTCGGTTGCGCTGTGTGTCTTGGAACAGGCTTGCTCTGCGGACTGGCCAACGGCGGCATGAGTGTCGCCCTGAGGGTTCACCCCTTCATCATCACCCTCGGTACAATGGCCATCTTTCGGGGCGTGGCCTTTGTGCTAACCCACGGACTCAGCACGGGCGGCTTCCCGGAGGGATTTCGATCTGGGGTCAAGTGGACAACTCCCGGGGGGCTCACCCTGGTCCCACTGGGGGCCATGGTGTTGGTCGCCGTGGCCGGGGGGCTGTGGCTTACGCGCACCGTTCCCGGACGTCGCATCTATGCGGTGGGCGGCAATGAGACGGCCAGTCGCTTCAGCGGCATCCGGACCGGGCGCGTAAAACTTGGGGTTTTCGCTGTCTCCGGACTGGCCGCCGGCATCGCCGCACTGCTGTCACTGGGATACTACGGTTCGGCCACGTCGGCCGACGGCAATGGCTACGAACTGAACGTCATCGCCGCAGCTGTGGTCGGCGGGGCCAGCCTCACAGGCGGACGAGGCACGGCCCTCGGCGCCCTGCTGGGAGCCCTGATCATCCAATTAATCTCCAGCGGGATCGTCATCCTGGGCATCGACCAGAACTACTCGCAGATCATTATTGGAGCGGTCGTTATACTCGCAGTACTGCTCGATCAGACCAATCGCTGGCTATCTTCTCGCCGACGGTGAATCACCCCGGATTGACTGTCGTGGTCTCGTAGCGATCCTGCTCAACTTCTAAGCGCATGCGCAGCGCGCTGAAGAACTTGCGTCCCTCAAACGCTGTCTGAAGTCGGCCATCGACCCATCGGCCATCCGGCAAGCGGAAGCGCTCAATCGACAGCGTCATTTTTTGAATCGAAGCCACCACCCCCGCGAGCACGTCAAAACTCTTGCCCAGTCGGGCCTCCACCCGGGCCAGCTCGTGTTCTTCGGTGTCGATCCACAGGCGACCCTGCAGGTGAGACATGAGCCGGTCGGCGAAAGCGTTGGCCGCGCTCCGACCGGGTTCAACCGATCGAGCCGAGAACTCCAAGACGTAATTGGTTCGACCGGCGATCACCTCATGACCCACCCATCGGTAGTCAAAACGCCGGATGAGTGACTCATCGATTACCTCCATGCCTCGACGTTTTTTTACGGCGCTGTGTTTGCCGTACCGCTCGCGTGCCTCGCGATCTTTCCGCTCCTCGCTTCGAGCATCGCCCGGGGGCGGCTCGCGGTCATCGATGCGCACCAATCGTGCCGTCTCCACGCCATTGGTCACAGCCACGCGATACTCCTTAATCTTGCGCTCAGAAATCTTGCCGTCGGCTTCAAGGGTTTCAAAAACGGTCAAACGACGGCAGACATGCGCTCGACCTTCCTGCAACTCCGGCGTGGATTTGAGCCGTTCGACCAGCCCCTTCACGATGTCTTCGACCGACGGGCTCGTTTCCGAAACGCTCGCAGCACGAACCGTCATCCAGAGGCTCAGAACTAAGATTAAACAGCGCACCGCCATTGGGATAGAATTGAGGCAAGTTACCAATTTCGCAATCGGTACGACATCGAAGCCACTGGACGCGGGCCTCACCCAGTACCACCGTCGGCCTGATGCAACCGGCCGACATCACCCTCTTCGCACAAGAACTCGCCATCCGCTGGGTGGATGGCCGAGAAGATTTCATCCCCCTGGAAAGTCTCCGTCGTTTCTGTCCCTGCGCCGCCTGCATGGGTGAGAGCGACATTTTTGGAACCACCTACCGCCCTCCGCAGAGGCCGTATGGGACGGAATCCTTTCAATTGCGCAAACTACCCTGGG
>SXXZ01000341.1 GCA_005789375.1 Verrucomicrobiales bacterium
CAACGGCGATTTCAACGGGGCCCGATCTACTACTCACACCGAGACCTCCAGCAGTCCTTGGTGGGAGGTGGACCTAAAGAACACGGTGCCCATCGACCGCGTGACGATCTGGAACCGCACCGACGGATCGCAGGAACGCCTGAGCGGCTTCCGAGTGGTCTTGCTCGATGAAAACCGCGTACCGATCTGGGATCAGGTCGTGGCCGAGCCGCCCAAACCCAGCAAAGAACTGCGTCCCGACGCCTCCCGCCCGGTCGAATTTCGCCTCGCAGTGGCGGACTTTGAAGCCAAGGGATTCGAGGCCGCGCTGGTGCTCGCCAATTCCGATCCCACTCAGAAAGGCTGGTCGGTGGCGCCCCAAGTGACCGAGCGGCATCACCTAACGCTAGTCCCCACACATCCGTTCTCGGTGGGCCCCGGATCCAATTTGGTGATCACTCTCGATCATCAGTCTAAACAGGAGCACGCCACCCTGGCGGCGTTCCGGGTCTCCCAAACCTCTGACACCCGTGCGGCCGAGATCTTGCAGATTCCGGCTCCGGTACTCTCGGCATTAGGGCGTCCCCCAAACAGCCGTACGCCGACCGACACGGCCACAGTGACCAGCCACCACCGTTCGGTGGCTACACGCTTGCAGCCCCAGCGGGAAAAACTTGCTGAATTTCGGAAAAAACTGGCGGAGCTGAAGCCGCATACCACGGTCCCAGTCTTGCGGGAGCTGGCGAGTAAGGATCGGCGCAAAACCCTCATCCAACTCCGAGGCAATTACCTGAATCTGGGTCAAGAGGTTCACGAAGGCCTGCCTTCAAGCCTGGGACTGGTGTCCACGGTCCAGCGCCCAGACCGTCTCGAACTGGCTCGGTGGTTGATGGACAAACGCAACACCCTGACCGCCCGAGTGGTCGCCAACCGCCTTTGGGAATCGGTCTTTGGAATCGGTCTGGTGCGAACCAGTGAAGAATTCGGTTCCCAAGGCGAACCGCCTTCCCACCCGGAACTCCTCGACTGGCTGGCGGTGGAGTTGGTGGACAGCGGCTGGAATTTGAAACACCTGCTGCGCCTGATGGTCACCTCGGCCGCCTACCGGCAGTCCTCCAAGGTCACTCCGGAGCACTTGGCCCATGATCCAGAAAACCGGTGGCTGGCCCGTGGTCCGAGATTCCGATTGTCTGCCGAGATGATCCGCGACCAGGCCATGGCCGTCAGCGGATTGCTCAGTGCCCGCATGCATGGTCCGCCGGTCAAACCGGCCCAACCCAAGCTGGGACTCAGCGCGGCGTTCGGCAGCGGCACGGACTGGGAAACCAGCATGGGCGAAGACCGTTTCCGCCGGGGCATTTACACCACCTGGCGTCGCTCGAACCCCTACCCCTCGATGTCCACGTTCGACGCCCCCAACCGTGAGGTGTGCTTGGTTCGCCGCGAACGCTCCAATACCCCGCTCCAAGCCCTCGTTACCCTCAACGACCCAGTGTACATCGAAGCCGCCCAATCTCTGGGCCGCCGCATGGCCCTGGCCCCAGGCTCGGTCCCCGATCGGCTCCGGACCGGATTCCGGCAGTGCCTCCATCGCCCGCCTTCTTCTGAGGAGTTAACAGCCGTCACCACGCTGTTGGAGCGCAGTCGCCAGCGCTTTCAGACCGACACCACAAAGGCCAAGCGCCTGGCCACCGAACCCATCGGTGAACTCCCTTCCGGCCTAGACGCAGTCGACGCGGCCGCATGGACCTCAGTGGCCAATGTGCTGATGAACCTCGACGAATTTCTGATGAAACGGTGACGCCGATTCACCCCAAGTACCCCATGAATCTTCAGATCGAAGCCCTGCAATCCCTCACCCGGCGACACTTCCTCAGCCGAACCGCCAACGGCTTGGGTGCCATCGCCCTGGGATCCCTCCTCAAGGGGAGTCTTCCCGCCGCCGCCGCGACACCCGCTACCTCAATGCTGGCGGCCCATAGTCCGAAGTTCCCCGGGAAGGCCAAGCGGGTGATTTACCTGCATCTCACCGGTTCACCGCCTCACCTCGACCTCTTCGACTACAAACCCGAATTAGTGAAACGCACCGGGCAGGATTGCCCCGACGCCTTCCTCAAGGGCAAGCGCTTCGCCTTCACTTCAGGAACGCCCAAGCTCTTGGGCACGCCGCGAACTTTTGCCCGTTACGGACAAGGCGGCGTCTGGCTCTCGGACGCCCTGCCACACCTGCAAACCGTGGCCGACGAACTGTGCGTCATCCGCTCGATGACCACCGACCAGTTCAACCACGCCCCGGCCGAACTGCTGGTCTACACCGGGTCGCCGCGCCCCGGACGCCCGTCTATTGGTGCCTGGGTCACCTATGGCCTCGGGACTGAAAACCAGAACCTACCCGGATTCGTAGTGCTCATCTCCAGCGGAGTGCAGCCCAACGGCGGCAAGAACTCCTTTGGCAACGGCTTCCTTCCTTCCGTTTATCAGGGGGTTCAGTGCCGTTCCAAGGGCGACCCCGTGCTCTACGCCTCGGACCCGGCCGGCATGGACCGCGACGTGCGGCGCATGGGCCTCGACACCTTGCGCGACCTCAACGAGTTGCAGTCCCAAGAGCTCGGGCATCCCGAGACCGCCACACGCATCGCCCAATATGAGTTGGCCTTCCGAATGCAGATGTCGGTGCCCGAGGTGATGGACATCAACCGCGAAACGCCGGCCACCCTCGAGGCCTACGGTGCCAAACCCGGTGAATCGAGCTTCGCCAACAACTGCCTCTTGGCACGGCGCCTGGTCGAACAAGGCGTCCGGTACGTCCAACTCTTTGACTGGGGGTGGGATTTCCATGGCACAGGACCCTCCGAAGACATCCGCGATGGACTCACCAACAAGTGCCGCACGATGGATCGCCCCGTGGCGGCTCTGCTGAAAGACCTCCGTCAACGCGGCATGCTTGATGACACCCTGGTCGTGCTCGGGGGCGAGTTTGGACGCACCCCCTTCCGTGAAGGGCGCACCGCTCAGGGCGGCGTCTTGGGGCGCGACCACTTCCCCGACTGCTACTCCATGGTCATGGCCGGAGGCGGCATCCGGGGCGGCACCACGTACGGCGAATCCGACGAACTAGGATTCTCAGTGGCCCGCGACAAAGTCACCGTCCACGACCTTCAGGCCACCCTTCTGCATCAACTCGGATTTGATCATGAGCGACTCACCTTCCGTTTCCAGGGTCGCGACTACCGTCTGACCGACGTGGAGGGACAGGTGGTGAAGGGCATCCTGGCCTAATCCGCTAACTCCCTGTCCCCGATGTTCTAGCAAATCTTCCTGACCATCCTTGAGTCAGGAACAAGGCACGCTTACCCATACCGCATGAACCGAGCGGGCTGGATAGCAATCCTGCGGACCCTTTGGCAGACGTCGATGCTTGGAGCATGGACCTTAGTCACCGCTCAGGCTGCCACCGTCCGAATCGACACCTCGAGAGCCCCAGCCTTGAAAACCTGGGCAGACTCGACGGAAGCCATCGCCCGGGAGTGGTATCCCCGATTGGGCAACTTATTGGCCACTACCCAGGACCATCCATTGCCCAATGTCGCTATCCGCGTGAATCCCGACTTCAAAGGGATAGC
>SXXZ01000342.1 GCA_005789375.1 Verrucomicrobiales bacterium
CGCCCCCCCATGAACTGACCTGCGAGAGTTCGCTGACCGGCCGCTTCCTGTCAAATACCACTTAGGGTTCATTCTTCGCAGGACCTTGTTGCCTGATGGATTTTCATAGCGGCGTGAGTGGGCCCGGAAACCGAGGCCCCAGTCGGTGACTCAAAAACGGTGTCACCGGCTAGGGTGAGGGATTTCGATGAAGCGGAAGGGGTCTGACAAGATCTTGCTGCGACTGGGGCAGCGGGACGTTGAGCGGGATCCATAGCAGTTTTTGCCGTGGTTTAACGAGGTGCGCGAGCAGTGGGATTGCCGCCTCAAACAGGCAATTAAACGGTGAGGCAATCAGGCAGGGCAGGGCGGAGATGGAGCTGCGCTCAAAGGGCGAACTCCAAAAAACACGAACTGGAAAGCGTTGTCGCGGTGGTTTCTGGAGGTCTGGCTTCATGCAAAGGCCGATTTCGCGGTTGCCGCGGCCTCCGGCACGGGAATAAATAGAGACGTGAATTCCCCAGTGTTGAGAGCTGCCGCGGCTGTCTTGGTCGCGTGGGTGCTTTGCGGATGTCAGTCGATCCGGCGCTCCAGCCCCAGTAGCGGTTTTTCTGTGGTGGAAACCAACGGGGTGGTGCGCATTGCCTACGGGTCGTCGTTGGTGTCCGAGTACCATTTCCGGAACGTGTCCCGGCCGTTCCTTTATCCGCTTCTGGGTCCGGATGGGGTTCACATGACCCGGCGTTGGCCGCAGGAGGAAGTCGGGGGCGAAGAGAAGGATCATCCGCATCACCACGCGCTGTGGTGGTCCCACGGCGTGGCCAATGGATCTGATTTTTGGAGCGAGGTCGCAGGAGCCGGAACGACCGTGCATCAGTCGTTCACCGAACACCGGGTCGTGGGCCACGGAGAGAACCAGAAGGCGGTCGTGGGCTCGCGAAATCGCTGGGTGACCAAGGCCGGGATCGTGGTGGCGGAAGACGAGCGCCGGATGGTGTTCCATGCGCCGACGGCTGAGGTACGTCAGTTGGATTTCGAGATCACCGTGCGTCCGGTGGGCGGAACGCTGGTCTTGGGCGATACCAAGGAGGGCACCTTCGCCATTCGGCTGGCTGAGACGATGCGCTTGAAGCGAGCGGACAAGTCCAAGGGTGGAACCATTCTCAATTCGCGGGGACAAACCGATGGTGACACTTGGGGCAAGCGGGCCGAGTGGTGTGATTATTCGGGCCCCGTGGCGACCCCTCAGGGAACAGGAACCTACGGGGTCACGATCTTCGACCATCCGACCAACCCACGGCACCCGACCTGGTGGCATGTTCGCGATTACGGGTTGTTCGCGGCCAATCCCTTCGGCATCCATGATTTTGAAAAGAAGCCACCGGGAAGCGGCAATTTGGCCGTCGAGGTCGGCAAGGCCTTGACCTTCCGCTATCGGGTGGTGCTGCACCGCGGTGACTCCCAGTCAGTTCCGTTAGAGGCGTTGTACCGCTCGTATGCGGCTGAGAAAGACCTGAAGTAATGCGCCTTCAGTCTCCCATTCTCATCGCTGGTGGGTTGGCTCTGATGAGCCTTTTCTCGGCCGGTTGCACCGCGCCAGAAATTCTCAATCTGGGCGGACGCACGGCGTTGGCCACAGGGGCCTTGTATCGTCAGGCCGAATCCATCGTCATGGCCCGCGACCGGGAGGCCGCTCCGCAATGCAAGACGCGGAGTGTCTTAGGAACACGCTTGTTGGAAGCGCCCGAGGCCATCGCCGACCCTCGCGGGGGCAGTGAGGCGGTGTCTTTCTCGGGATCCGGAACACCCTCTTCCTACGTCATTCCCTCAGAACAGCGTTATTCCCGATTTGTCGAGCGATGGGTCGTCCAACGCTGCGATGCCGAAGTTGTCTACCGGGTGATTTTCACCCCCAGCGCTTCGGGCTCTGATATTTCTGCCGAACTGGAAACCACACCTCCCTCACCATGAATCGTCGCCAATTCCTCACCGCCACCTCGATGGCCGCCGGTGCCGTCGTCACCGGTTGCACCACCACTACCGCTCCCGCGGCCCGTTTCACGCCCAAGTCGCGGGTGATCGGAGCCAATGAAGACATTCGAATTGCGGTCGTGGGTTTCAACTCGCGGGGCAACGACCACATCGCCGGTTTCAAGAAAATCAAGGGCGTGCGTTTGGTGGCTCTGTGCGACGTGGACTCCAATGTGCTTGAGAAAGGCCGCGCCGACTTGGCCAAGGACGGTATCCAGGTCCAGACCTACACCGACGTGCGCAAGTTGCTCGAAAGCGGTGAGATCGACGCCATTTCTACAGCGACGCCCAACCATTGGCATGCCCTCTTGGCCACCTGGGCCTGTCAGGCGGGCAAGGATGTGTATGTCGAGAAACCCGTCTCCCATAACGTGTGGGAAGGTCGGCAAATTGTCGCCGCGGCCCGCAAGTATGGTCGCATCGTGCAGACAGGCACACAGAGCCGCTCAAACCCGGGCCTTCGCGAGGCGATCGCCTGGCTCCACGCAGGTAATTTGGGGGCTATCCAGGTGGCCCGCGGACTTTGCTACAAGCCGCGCCAGAGCATCGGGAACGTGGCGGTGCCGACCCAGGTGCCCGATCACATCAACTATGATTTGTGGTGCGGTCCGTCGCCGCTGAAGCCCTTGATGCGCTCCAAGCTTCATTACGATTGGCACTGGCAGTTCATCACCGGCAACGGCGATCTGGGCAACCAGGGTATCCACCAGATGGACATCGCTCGCTGGGCCTTGGGCGCCACCACGCTGAGCCCGAAGGTGTTCAGTGTGGGCGCTCGTGCCGGCTATCAGGACAATGGCGACACGCCCAATTCCCAGTTCGTCTATCATCAGTACGAGAAGGCATCCTTGATCTTCGAGGTTCGGGGATTGCCTAAGGCGAAGGAGTTTCAGGATGCCCGCTGGAACAAGAGCATGCCCGAGTTTCGGGGCGCTCAGGTCGGGGTGATTATCCACTGCGAGAATGGCTACATGGTCATTCCGTCGTACGAGAGTGCGAAGGCCTTCGACAAGAATGGCCGCGAGATCAAGTCGTGGAAGCAAGGTGCCGATCATTACGCCAACTTCGTAGCCGCGGTCCGCAGTCGACGTTCCTCGGACTTGAATGCCGAGATCCTAGAAGGTCACTTGAGCAGCGCCCTGTGTCACACGGGCAACATCAGTTACCTGCTGGGCAAGAAGCTCGCGCCGGAGGCCATTCGTGAGCGGCTTCAGGACAGCCCGGAGGCTGCCGAGACCTTCTCTCGGTTGTCCGAGCACCTCATTGCCAACGGTGTCAATTTAGAGACTCAGCCCTTGGTTCTCGGAGAGATGCTCCGCATGGATGTGAAGACCGAGCGCTTTGTCCGCAACGATCGCGCCAACCAG
>SXXZ01000343.1 GCA_005789375.1 Verrucomicrobiales bacterium
TTCACCTACGTCTATCCGGTCATTTCGCGGCGATCGCGGGGGCTTTCCATTGGGGTAAACCTCAATCCCGACAAGCAGTGCAACTTTGATTGTGTCTACTGCGAGGTCGATCGCACCACGCCAGGAAAGGCTCGCGACGTTCGGCTAGACCAAGTTCGGGACGAACTGCGTTGGCTCATCGACCATGCTTTGAGCGGCGGGTTAGGTCTTGAAGCCAAGTTCAATGACGCCCCTCCCGAGGTGAGCCGCATCGTCCGCGATGTGGCCTTCAGCGGCGATGGCGAGCCCACGATGGTTTCCAACTTCGATGTGTGCGTGGAGGTCGTGGCCGAGGTGCTGCGGGAAAAAGGACTCTCGGAGACCAAGATCGTTCTCATCACCGACTCGGCGGGTTTGGACAAAGTCTCCGTGCGCCGAGGGCTGTCGCTCATGGATGCTCATCATGGGGAGGTCTGGGCCAAGCTCGACGCGGGCACCGAGGAGTACTACCGGCACATTAACCGCAGTTCGGTGCGCTTCGACCGAATCTTGAGCAACCTGCTGGAGACAGCTCGGGTTCGACCCATTGTCATTCAGAGCCTCTTCCTGAAGACCCACGGCCAGCCCATGTCGTCGATCGAACTGGATGCCTACTGCCGGCGCCTCAATCAGATACGGGACGGTGGGGGCACCTTGCGCGAGGTTCATGCCTATACGCTGGCTCGACCTACGCCGGAAGCATGGGCCACGCGCCTCAGCGCCGAGGAGTTGAGCACGGTGGCCGAGACCATCCGCGCTCAGACCGGCCTTCGGGTGGAAGAGTTCCCCTAGCCTTCAAGCACGAGCCTCAGCTTGGCCCGCGCCTCGCTCTCGCCTTGTCTTGCGAAAGAATCCGCTACGCCAACTATTGGCCAAAATCGCGGGCAGAAACGAAAACTCCCGCGGGAAGCCCCATAAGCAGGGGGTCCAGCGGGAGTGAATTCGGATTTTTTTAGCTCATGTACTCGCGCGGATCGGCCACTCGTCCGGCCAGCGCGCTGGCGGCCACGGTCGCCGGCGAGGCCAGGAAGACTTGGCTCTCCTTGTGACCCATGCGGCCTGGGAAATTTCGGTTGGTGGCACTGATGCACTTCATGGGCGCATTCATCCGACCAAAGGTGTCCACCGGTCCGCCCAAACAGGCTGAACAACCGGCATTCTCGGTCATTTGAACACCCGCGGAAATGAGGATTTCCCAGATGGTCTGATTGCCCCAGCGGGTATTCTGCAAATCATGGACGATTTCCGGGGTGGCGGGCACGCCGAAGGTATCGATGACCACTTTCTTGCCGCGCAGCACGCGGGCGAATTCCACGAAGTCGCTGGTCTTGCCGCCGGTGCAGGATCCGACATAGGCCCTATCGAGCTGAATGTGGGACAATTCCTTGGCGGACTTGCGTTGGCCGGGGTCCGGATGACAAGCCACCGTGGGTTCGAGCTTGGAGAGATCGATGACAATCTCGCGGGTAAACTTCTGATCGTGATCCACCTCGACCGGCTCGTAGGTGGATCGGGTGCCGTTGAGGCGAGTGCGGGCGTCGACGTACTCGGCCGTGCGCGCGTCGAAGGGGAAGATACCGTTTTTGCCACCCGCTTCGATGGCCATGTTGGCGACGGTCATGCGGTCATCCATCGACAGCGTCGCGATGCCAGAGCCGTGGAACTGCATGGCCTGGTAGGTCGCGCCGTCAAAGCCGATCTCACCGATGGCATGCAGGATGATGTCCTTAGCCATGACGCCCAGCTGCAGCTTGCCCTCGAGTCGGAACCCGATGGTCGACGGCACCTTGATGAGCAGTTTGCCCGTGCCCATCACGAATCCGGCGTCGGTGTTGCCGATACCGGTGGCGAACTGGTTGAAGGCACCGGCCATGCAGGTGTGGGAATCGGTCCCGAAGAGAACTTCGCCGGGGCGAGTGTGACCCTTCTGCGGGAGTGCCGCGTGGCAGACGCCGGCGTACTGAGATCCGTACTGGCGCTTCAGCAATCCTTTGGTCGCATCGAATTTCCAGGCGCCGTTGGGGTCGTCGATGACGTCGTAGAAATACGGGATTTCCTGCTCTCGCACGAAGTCGCGCAAGATGTCGACGTTGCGGTTGGACTTGGAATCGGAGGTGAAGATGTAGTGGTCGGGAATGATGACCACTCGGTTTCGGTCCCACACCTTGGCGTTCTGGCCGAACTCGCGCTTGAAGACGCCGATGGTCCCCGGTCCGCAGACATCGTGGGTCATGAGGACATCCGCATTAACCCAGATATTGTCACCGGCAGACACGTGGGATTTGCCCGCGGCTCGGGCCAACAACTTTTCGGTCAACGTCATAGAATCGTTTCCAATAGTAGCCAACGGACTGAGCCGGCCGCAACCGCGAGTTCTTGGTGGAAGTTGCACGGGACGGGCCGTGGGTTCTTGACGGGATATTTTGGGCGGAAGCGGCCTCGGCCGGAACAATTTTCTATTCGATCGGTCGCGCTCAGATCGCTAGTAAACTCAAGATTTGGTCGAGTTTGCGATTCAA
>SXXZ01000344.1 GCA_005789375.1 Verrucomicrobiales bacterium
CCAACTGGACCTACCTCTTCGGATTCCGCAAGCACGAGCAAGGGCGCAATGGTGTCGAGATTCCGCAGTTCGATCCGATGATCGCCGAGTGGGACACCAAGATCGCCGGTTTGCGTCCGTCCGAACAGTCCGACCCTAAGGTCCTGGCCGAAGTGCGGGCGCTGCTGGCGAAGAATGCGATCCAAGCCAGCGCCGCCGCCGATTCGCGGGCCAGTGTTTCGAAGCAAGCCATCCCGAGCTTTGATACGGGCGATGGATTGGAAGTCAGCCTCTGGGCTGAGAACCCGCTCCTCCATAAGCCCATCCACATGAACTGGGATCCGCAGGGACGCCTCTGGGTGGCGTCGTCTGAGGTCTATCCGCAAATCAAGCCGGGGCAGCCTGCGGTCGATTCTGTGGTAATATTGGAAGACACCGACGGCGACGGCAAGGCCGACCGCCACACCGTCTTTGCCGATGGCCTGCTCATTCCTACGGGCGTGGTTCCTGATGGAAAGGGCGGCTGCTACGTGGCGGCCAGTCATCAGCTTCTGCATCTGGAGGACACCGATGGCGACGGCAAGGCCGACCGACGTACGGTGACGTTGTCGAGCTTCGGTACCGAGGACACCCATCATAATCTCCACACGCTGCGCTGGGGTTATGACGGGCACCTCTACATGAACCAGTCGATTTACACGCACACCCACATTGAGACGGCCCACGGGGTGCGACGCCTCAACTCGGGCGGTATCTGGCGCTTCAATCCGGATTCGTGGACTCTGTCGGTCTTCACCCGCGGCGGTTGCAATCCGTGGGGCCACCATTGGGACCAGTACGGCAACTCCTTCTTCACCGACGGCGCCGGCGGTAAGGGCATTTATCACGCGGTCGATGGCGCGACCTACTTTACCTACTCCGACATGCGTCGCGAGGCCGACAGTATTAGCCCAGGTAATTATCCAAAATTCGCCAGCCTCGAAGTGATCCACAGCCCGGCATTTCCCAAAGAGTGGCAAGAGAATGCCATCACCTGTGATTTCCGCGCGCACCGCATCGTGCGTTTCTCGGTGAAGGATTCGGGTTCTTCGTTCCAGACTCAGGAGCAGCCCGATTTGCTCCGTTCCACCAACGTCACCTTCCGTCCTATCGACCTGCGCCTCGGGCCGGATGGCGCGCTGTACATTGCCGATTGGAGCAATCCCATCATTCAACACGGCGAGGTCGATTTCCGTGATCCGCGCCGCGACAAGGAGCATGGGCGCATTTGGCGCGTCACGGCCAACGCCTCGGGCAAGGCACCGCATCGACGGGCTCCCGATCTGACCAAGCTCTCCACGACAGACCTCTTGGACCGGACGCTCTCGGCCAATGGCTGGGAGCAAGAGCAGTCCCGCCTGGTGCTGCGCCAGCGCGATGCCGGCGAGGTGCTTGGACGCGCCGCGTCTTGGATTAAATCGCAAAAAGACCCGCGCGCTGCACTCGAGGTGGTGTGGCTACATCAGGCCTTCGGCCGTCCTGGAAGCCCGTGGATCACGCAACTGACAGGCTCTCCGGATCCTCGCCTTCGGGGCGCAGCCACCCGGCAGTTGAGTCACTAAACGATTGGAGGATCGGAGTGTCATGAGTCGTCTCAAGGAAACCGCCAACCAGACGTTGTCCCGGTCGGAATCGACCGAGGATCACTTAGAGCGCATCCAGGAATTGGTCGAGCGCAACGGGTATGCCCGAGTCAGCGATCTGGCTGAGGCCCTAGGCCTGAGTTCGTCCACCGTGTCCAACATGGTGCGCCGTCTGGCTAAACGCGGCTTCGTCAACTACCAGCGCTACCGCGGCTTCACCCTCACTGCTGAAGGAGCTGCCGTCGCCGCCCACATCAAGGATCGGCATCGCACCCTGACCGAACTCTTGACCTTGCTGGGACTGGGGGCTGAAACCGTCGAGCGCGAGGTCGAAGACATCGAGCACCACCTAACACCCCAAACGTTGGCCGCACTCACTGCTTTGGTGGCGTATTGGAAGAATCGCCCCGCTGAATTGCAGGCCTTTCGCCAATTTCAGGCTCGTGACTCCCCCACAAAACACTCGGAAACATCGATCTCCTGAAAAGGTTGAGCGCCAGTTTCGCAGCGTTGGCTAGCCTCCGCGAACCCCTTGATATTTTGATAATAGGCCGTCGCGGCCCGTTACACAGAGCCTCAACGATAATGATTCCAGCGCAATTGCCGCTTCACCTAGGTGTCCCCATCGTCCAATTTAACTGCCTGTGATCAGCACCACCGCCGAACTGCGGGAACTCGCGTGCCGAGTACGCGAGTCAGAATGGGTCGCTTTAGATACCGAGGCCGACTCCCTGCACGCTTACCCGGAAAAACTGTGCCTGCTTCAGGTCGGTGTGCCTGGCAGTGAGTACCTCGTCGACCCTCTGTCGGACCTGCACCTCGAACCCTTGTGGGAAGCCATGGATCAGCATTCCATCATCTTCCACGCTGCTGACTACGACCTTCGCCTGCTGTTCCGAGGACACCATTTTAAGCCCGCTCGGATCTTCGATACGATGCTCGCCGCTCGCTTGGCGGGTGAGGCCCGCTTCGGCCTCAACGATGCCCTCAACACCCACCTCGGCATCACTCTGGAAAAGGGCTCACAAAAGGCCAACTGGGGAAAACGCCCCCTGACGCCGGCCATGGTGGATTACGCGCTGAACGATGTGCGTCACTTGTTCCCCCTGCAGCAGTCGCTCCTGGGTCGGTTAGAGTCTTTGGGACGCCTCGACTGGCACCAACAAATTTGTGAGCGATTGATCCGCGACTGCTGCCAACCCGAGCGCATCGATGACGACGCTATCTGGCGCACGAAGGGACACGACAAGCTCGATGCTCTCGGATTGGCGGTTCTGCGCGAACTCTGGCATTGGCGCGAGAAGGACGCTCTGCGCACCGGTCGCCCCCCGTTCTTTATTCTCAAGCATGAGCAGTTGGCCGAATTGTCTGCGGCGGCCTCGGAGACCCGTACGACTCGGGGTCTAAATTTGCCCCACTTCCTGACCTCCAAGCGGCGGTCTGGATTGCTCGATGCGATTCAACAAGGACTCGAAGTACCCGAGAACCACCTCCCCCGCCCGATTCGCGTGCATTCACGCCGGATGACCCGGGCCGAGCTCGACGTTTCTGACCGACTGGCCCAGATCCGTGACACCCACGCCCGTGAGTTGGGCATCGATCCAACCCTCATCGCCTCCAAGGCCACCCTGTATGCGCTCGGTCGCAACGATCCCGATGCGTGGGAAGGCTTGATGCCTTGGCAACGGAACCTGCTGGAGAAACCGCTGGCCCCCTCCCGTCCAGCCCCGAATCGCGCTCCTGCGTTAGAAACCTCGAACGCCCCCGACGCCCCCGACGCCGACGTCGATGACGAAGAACGTCAGCTCCCTCTGTGCGGGCTGGATTGAGCCGCACAGGCAGAACCGCCCAAAATCCAATAGCGCCTTGGTTAGCCGTTTTTGAGGTAAAACAACCTGCAGGCGCAGTAGGCTGGTTTTCAAGGCGAGCCTAGGAGAGCCGATTTGAACCGACCGATATTGTCGGTTGCCGAACCTTGTCTTGCCTAAGTCCACTCAAGACCCTTTCCACTGAGGGGTGTGAACCGTCCTTGAGCTTGTCACACACCCTCATTCTCCCTTCCAGCTTTCTGAACTCATGATCCCGAGGATCAAGGGATACGGGCTTTCAATTGATCCCGAAGGGACTCCGGCAAGTTGGACTGCTCCACCCAAGACTTGGCTTGAGCGGGATTCGAACGCCCCCACCGTTGAAAGACCGAGTCGAGCAGTTCGGCACGGGTAAGAGAATCAGAGACCATGAGCCCGAGATCGGCGGCCTGGGCGACCGAGGTGTTCATGCGCTCATGAATGATACCCACCAACGCTTGGTCGCGTTGAATTGAATTTAGGCGCTCCAAGGAAGCCTTCGCGCTATTGAATTGGTTGCCGGACCAAACCTGATAGACGGACCGCATAGCCGCGGTTTGTTCGCTGCCCGGTGGCAAAGACGCGGCCCAATTCAGCGCGTTTTCAGGGTCACGGGAAGACCACTGCACGCCGATGTCTGCGATGGTTTTCGCCCGAAGCACCGGGTCACGAATCCCGGAGACGGCCGCAACGGCACTGGCGGGATCGGCAGCAACTGCGATTGGCAGAAGGCGGCTTAGGACCGCGTCGCGGCCTTGAGCCGGCACCACTTCATTCAGAGCCCCCAGGGCTGCGGAGGGTTCGGCCGTGACCCAGAGTTGGACGAGTTCTTGTCGATCGCTGGGCTGACGGACCGTCGGCAACACTTCCTTGAGAAATGCTGCGGCTCCGGCGGCATCAGTTCGGATCCACGATTCGGCACCTCGGACCAGTGCCACGATCCCATATCCCCGCTGCCATTGTTGCTCAGCCCAGCGACTGGCTGCGGCGGGATCCTGGATTGCCCACTCCCGGGTCAGGGTGGGCAGCCATTTGCCCTGTTGCTCTGCCGAGGCAGTATCCCATCGAGCGATGGCGGCCGCGACGTCTTGCCGAGTCAGTGCCCCCATGAGCGAATCCACCCGCGAATCCCCCGAGCCATCGGGGGCCGGGTGGGCCAACACCCATTCCAAAGCGGCATTGGGATCTTCTTCACCCCAGGCGTCGACCACTTCGAAGGTCACCAGTGGGCTAAAATTCTCGGGGAGCTGCTGCAACAGGGCCACAGCGACTTCCAAGTGCTCACTTTTCCAAAACCCGAGAATTTCGGAGATTTTTTCTTCCGAGAGTTGCGCCCACGCTGCGGTAGGAATGGAACGGGCTAACCTGAGTGCCAATTCTGGGATCTTCTGATCGACGATGTTCAGAAGAAAGAATCGCGGATCCTCGATCTCCGGATCTTCATCAATGGGTGCCTGACGGATGCTTCTCAAGGCCGTTTCCGGCTCGCTTTGCAGCCACTTCAAATACAGGTGCACGACCAAATCCGATCGAGTTCTGGAACCCGTCAGGCTCCGCACCCGTCGCACTGCTTCCTCGCCGTCCGATTCCATCCATTTCGAGAGCGCTCCTCTCAGGGCGGCGTACTGACGGTAGTCGAAGTTTCCAGACGAATCGCTGCCCAGACGCTTGGAATCGGCCAAAAAAGCCCAAGCGGAAACGCGGTCGGCAACAATCCAGCAGCGGCCCAACGCCTCCAAAAGACCGGCATCCATACCGTTTGGAAGCGGTTGTCCGATCGCAAAATCCCAAATCACAGCGACGCAATCCGGCTGGGTGAGATCGGCCCTCTCGATGACTTGAACCATTTGGCTGAATCGCCAATTCCAACTCTCGTTGGTAGCCAAGATTGCCGCCAACTCGCGAGCGACCTCGTCCGCGCTGAGACGCTGCTCCGCCTTGGGCAAACCGACCTTGCCAGGTAATTCGGTGATCGCAGGGGCCGGGTGAGTTTCGCGTCGAATATCTTCAGTCCTAGAAATTGCCGTTTCACGGAACCGGCCCCGAGCAACAGTGCCCAGGAGTCCAAGAGCCAGGAGGCCCGCCGCCCAACCCACGTAGCGATTCATTTGGAGATAGAATAAACGATGCGGTTTCGGGGCGAGATGTATGGTAACAGCACGAGTCCCCTGACCGATGCCCGTGGGGGTGACGCGAGTTCCCTAGTGTTGGGAGGTCTTTTCGAGGGCTTGGAAATTGCCGGCTTCGCAGCAGGCCACAAACGTTTCGGTCGAACGTTTCAATTCTTCCCAGCGAGCCCGGATCTTGATGGCCTCGGCGGGGTCGATGCGATTGTCGGAAGCGGCGCTGGCGATGACCGCCAAAAGATCGGCGAACTCCTGCACCACTCCGTTGGTGGCCGGCATCAAGTATTCCGGGTGCGTATGATGAGTCGTGGGATTGCGAATGAAGAACCCGCCGGACCGTTGGCACAACCAATGGATCAGGCGCAGGTCCCGGGTGCTCTTTAGCAACTGATCCATGCGATCCAGAGGATTGTGCGAAGCGGTAGCAGCCTCAGGATCCGGCTTTTCAGCCCACTTGTAGATCAGCGATAGCGACAAGCCCATGTCTGCTGCGATTTGCTTGGCACTAGTGGTCTGGAGGACATCCCGGATAACCTGAAAGGAGTGCATTCCATCTAGGTATCACTTCCTGACGCCCCTTGTGAAGCCGAGAACGGATAATCAGTTATTTTAGTAGTCGTTTTTTCTCAAGACTTCAACTCCGAGACCAACAATCTCGCGACTTTGCGCGTGCCCCGGACCCGCAGCCCGTGTTTGGCTGAGTTCTGTGCATCCCGTCACGATCCTGACCTGTGTGGGCGCCTATTTTGCGGCGCTGCTGGCGGTGGCTTGGTGGACCGGACGCCGAGCCGACAACGCGGGATATTTCACCGGTAATCGACGCTCGCCGTGGGTTTGGGTGGCACTGGGTCTTATCGGAGATACCCTCTCGGGTGTGAGCTACATCTCGGTGCCCGGGAAGGTGTCGAGCGACCACTTCGGCTACTTGCAATTGGTCCTCGGATACTGCGTGGGTTATGCCCTCATCGGCACCCTCCTCTTGCCGCAGTATTACCGGCTCCGGTTAACCTCCATCTACGAGTTTCTCGGACAGCGCTTTGACACGACCGCGCAACGGACCGGCTCCGGGTTTTTCCTCGTGTCACGTTTGTTGGGTTCGGCCGCACGACTTTACCTGGCTGTTACGGTCTTCCAGACGTTCGTCTTCCAGGGTTGGGGCGTTCCTTTCTGGGTGACGGCTGGATCGGCCATCCTGCTCATACTGATTTATACGCTTCGGGGCGGAATCCAAACGTTGGTGTGGACCGACCTTTTCCAGAGTGGATTTCTGGTGCTCGGGGTCCTTCTGAGCATCGGAGCCCTGATGGTTGGCTTGGGCTGGAGCCCCTCGGACCTCGTGCTCAATTTGTCGCGCGGTCCGGAGACCACCGTCTTCAATTGGGACTGGCGATCTCCCAGTTTTTTCTGGAAGCAACTCCTCAGTGGCGCCGCTCTCGCGGTGGTCATGACCGGGCTCGATCAGAACAATATGCAGAAGACACTCTCGTGCCGGACCTTGCCGGAGGCCCAGAAGAACCTGTGGCTCTTCACGCCCGTCATGGTGCTTGTCACGGTGGCTATTTTGGTTCTCGGTGCGTTGCTCTTCCGCTTCGCCGAAATCCACGGAATTCCCCTGCCCACTCGCTCCGACGAACTCTTCCCCCGCATCGCCCTCGGATCTCTGGGCACTCCGGCGGCAGTGGTCTTCGTGCTGGGCCTCACGGCGGCGACCTTCAACAGCGCCGACTCGGTACTCACCTCACTCACCACCAGCTTCTGTGTCGATTTCCTGAGATTCCAGCAGCGCCAAGACCTGTCCGAGACCGCACGAGGACAAATCCGAAGGCGGGTTCACACGGCCTTCGCCGGGGTGTTGTTTCTCACACTGTTAATTCTGCGCTCATTGGCCTCGCAGTTCGCAGTCATCGACCTGGTTCTCAAGCTGGCCAGTTACACCTATGGCCCGCTGCTGGGTCTTTTTTCACTGGGCTTGGCCACGCGGATCCGGATCTCGGGAAAACCTCTGCCATGGATCGCTATCAGCGCCATCGCCCTCTGTGCGGTCTTGGATCATCAGTCGGTGCGATGGTTCCACGGCTACCGCTTTGGATTTGAATTGCTGCTCATCAATGCGCTGCTGACCGCGCTAGGGGCCCTTGTTTTTGCCCGAATGCCGCCGACCGCCACCTCCGTCGCACCGAACCGCGCGTCTTGAACAGTGCCTCTCTATAAAACCCCACTGCCACCTCGGCCGACTGGATGAAATCGCGGTCGTGGTGGATTTGGGCCTCCAACGGTTCGGCCAGCACCTGCTCGAGCCCTAAGAACTCGGGTGACCCAGAGCCTGAAAAAAAAAGTGCAGAACGCCGTTCTGCCGCCATTCTTACGCCCATGCCCAATGTGATTGTACGCCCTCCGTGGCATTTGCCCGACAGCGCCGTCACCCCGGAATCGGTTTACCATCGGCGACGCGATTTTCTGCGCGCCATGGGATTCATCGGCGGAGGTCTGGCTGTTGGCCTGCCGGCATTGGCTCAATCGACCAACCTTGCCAAGGCGACGGCATTCTCGGCTGGAAAACGCAATCCCGACTTCAACCCCACCGTTCGGCTCTCCGACGAAGAGGTGGCCACCCATTACAATAATTTCTACGAATTCAGCACCACCAAGACGCGAGTACGGGATTTGGCGAGCCGCTTCCGCACCGACCCGTGGACGCTCGAAGTCAACGGCCTGTGCGAGAACCCTCTGAAATTGGGGCTGAATGACTTGCTCCAAGGATTTCCTCACGAAGAGCGTGTGTATCGGTTCCGCTGCGTCGAGGCCTGGTCGATGGTGGTGCCTTGGAGTGGATTCCCCCTCGCCCAGCTTATCGCCAAGGCCAAGCCCAAAGCGGAGGCCAAATTTGTCGCCTTTACCACCGTGCTGCGGCCCGAAGAAATGCCCGGGGTGGCACGACTCCCCGACTACCCCTGGCCCTACACCGAGGGCTTGCGGATGGACGAGGCCCTGCACCCGCTCACGATGGTGGCCACCGGACTCTACGGAAAACCTTTGCCCAAACAAAACGGAGCCCCGGTGCGGTTGGTGGTGCCCTGGAAATACGGTTACAAGAGCATTAAGAGCATTGTCCGTATCGAGTTCACGGCCAAACAACCGTCCACCCTTTGGGAGACGCTCAACGCCCAAGAATACCCCTTCGAATCCAACGTAGATCCCCAGGTGCCGCACCCTCGCTGGAGCCAGGCATCCGAGCGCGTGGTCGACACTGGCGAGCGGATCCCCACCCAGTACCTGAACGGGTACGCCGACCTGGTCGCCAAGTTGTATCCGAAACGGAAGGTATGAGTTCCCCAGACAGACCCATGTCGGATGGGGTTCCCATCGATACAACCGACCCGATCAACGCCCGCATTCTGGCCGTCAGCGAAGACCGCATCCAGGGATACCCGCGCGACCCGATCGGCGAAATCGCCCGATTGGCCGACCTGCCAGCGGGCGTCGTCCTCGAGCGCCTGCAGGCGATGCTCGCCGCCGGTGTCATCCGCCGGATCCGTCAAACGCTCCTCGCCACGAGCCTGGCCGAAGGAGCCCTGTGTGCCTGGCAGGTACCCACCGAACGGCTCGATAGCGCCTTCGAGCACCTGTTTCAAAACGACCCCTTCAGCGGGCATGTCGTGTTGCGTTCCACCGATGCGGCGACTCCCGGTTCCAATTACAAGCTCTGGACGACACTCAAGGTGCCTCAAGGGTATTCGCTCGAAAAACACGCAGCCTTCTTGGCGCGAACCATTGGGGCTGAACACCACCGCCTCATGCCCGCTAAGATGCTCTTTGCTCTAGGCGTGGGCCATGTGAGGCGGCGCGGCATGGAGCCGGGTGCCCGGGCCGATGAGCCTGCCGAGTCCCTCGCAGTCCAAGTGACCCAACTCAATGACACCGAATGGAAGGTGCTCACGGCGCTGAAACGGGAGTTCACATCTCAAGAATTGTCGGTGGATCTTTGGGCCGGCCGCGCCCAAGAAACGGGCCTTGGAATAGAAGAATTTCACGCCGTTGCTGAGGAACTCAACCGACGCAAAGTCATTGGCCGCTTTAGCACCTTCCTTGAGCACGTCAAAACCCTCGCTTCGGGCGAACGGGTCACGAAATTCAACGCGCTATTCCACTGGGCCGTGCCGCCCGGACTCGAAGAGGCCGCCGGTCGAGAGTTGGGTCGTCACTTCATTATGACCCATGCCTACTGGCGCGAGGGCGGCCCGGAGTTCCGTAACGTCAACATCATGGGTGTGGCCCATGGAACCGATAAGGCCATGGTACTAGCACACAAGGCAGCCATCGACTTGCACCTGACCGAAGCGGGCATCCCAGTCGGATACACCAACGTTTTCTGGGGTGGGCGCAGCGAGATCAAGCCCAGCGAAATATCTCCCGTCGCCTACCGCGACTGGTGCCGCTCCGTGGGGATCGATCCGCAGACCATGGCCGAGTGAGGCTATCACGGCAGCCGCCGCACCGGGCGCTCACCCTCTTGGGCAAGCCGCCTCACTTCACCACGGTAGCCTGCAGAGGTGGCCAATAGGCTTGGGCTGCAACCCAGGCACTGATGAGCACGGCCAGAACCAGCGAATGCCCAAAGACAAAGCGGAGGATTTTTCCCTCGTGCCCATGGGCCTGTGCTGAAACACCGGCCACTACGATGCTCTGGGCGTCGATCATCTTGCCCATAACCCCGCCGGTCGAATTGGCCGCACACATCAGGTAAGGGCTCAGACCAAGCTGTTCGGCGGTGATCCGCTGCAAGGACCCGAACAGCACGTTGGAAGCAGTGTCCGAACCCGTTAGGGCCACGCCCAACCAACCCAGGAGAGTTCCGAAGAACGGGTAAAAGACACCCGTCTTGGCCAAGGCCATTCCCAGCGTGGCGTCGGCACCGGAGAGTTTGGTGACATTTCCGAGTGCGAGCATGGCCGCGATCGTGAGGAGCGATTGGCGGACCGCGAGCAATGTCTCCCACCAAATTTTCAACAAACTGCGCGTCGAATAGCCCATCCACACACCGCTCACCCATGCGGCGAGCAAGATCCCCGTCCCGGTGGCGGACAGCACATTGAGCTTCAACTCCACCTTTTCGACCTTGGACACTCGGACGACCGGCGGAGTCCTCATGACCCGCTCATGAATGCCAGGGACTGGAAAGGACGGGGAAGCCAGACGGTCCAACGTGTCTTTCACGGGCCGGGTTCCCCAGGCGAAAATGGCCACGGTCAGAATCACCCAAGGCACCCAGGGTCGCCACCACCGCGAACTCATCGGAGGAACTTGTGAATCCCGGACCTTCACCGGACCGCCTTTCTGCCGGAAGCGCAGCATCCACAAGACCGCCCCGAGGCTGACCAGGGCCGAAATAGAATCCACCAGCCAGGGTCCATGGAAATTGCTCACCAAGAACTGCATCAACGCGAAAGAAACTCCCGCCACCAGTGCCACGGGCCAGACATCGCGAATTCCGCGCCACCCCGACATCGCCCCGACGATCCACAGCGGGATGATGGCGGAGAAGATGGGCAACTGCCGTCCGGCCATCGCCGAGAGTTTCAGCACGTCCAAATCGGTTACCTGAGCCAGCGTCGTGATTGGAATGCCAATGCTGCCAAAAGCCACCGGCGCCGTGTTGGCAATGAGTGACAATCCGCTGGCGTGGATCGGCGAAAAGCCGAGTTGGAGGAGCAACGCTGCTGTGATCGCCACGGGGGCTCCGAATCCTGCCGCACCCTCAATAAATGCGCCAAAACAGAAGGCGATGAGGATCACCTGGATCCGTGGATCCGGAGCTAACCGCACCAACTGCTCCTTGAGTTCCTGAAACAAACCCGACCGGACGGTCAGGGCATGCAGAAACATGACATTGAGGACAATCCAACCGATCGGAAACAATCCGTAGGCCCCACCATAAGCAGCAGCGCCCAAGGCGGCCGCGACCGGCATCCGAAAAGCCAACAGCGCGACACCCAGCGCCGCACCCAGCGCGAGGAGGGCCGCTACACTGACGCGAAGGCGTCCCCAGGCCACCAGACCCAGGAGCAGCAGAACGGGAATGGCCGCAACCGCGGTGGAAAGCCACGGGTAGCCTAAGGGATCAAGGGGTTGTGACCAAGGCATGGAAGGTGGAGGAGTATTGGCCGAAAAATCGAGGGACGGAAAGCCGCGAAACCCCATAACTGGTCCGCTCGGAGATCGTTCTTCACCCTCGGCGGTCCTTGGGCTACCCAAGAGCCTCATCGGGCCAAAGCCTGGGAGTCCCAAAAAAACTAACCTCACCCAGGCACCTCCGAGGTGGGGCGATTTCTCCGAAAGCGCCAACGTCCACGGAGCCGAACCGCCACAGGGCCAGACGTTTGCCAACAAGGACCGCCACAGACACGGACCGCTCGGAGATCGTTCCCTATCTCGGAGGTCATTGGGCTACATGCCTGGATCCTTCCACAAACTCAGCCTTACCCGAGAGCCTCCGAGGTGGGGCGATTACTCCGAAAGCGCCAACGTCCGAAGACACGCCCCCCCGGCAGAGATCGGACCGCTTAGCGCCAGACCGCTCGCGCGCCTCAGTTGGTCGATAGTGAATGATTCAGATCCAACGTTTGCGAAAGATCGAGGTGACTGATATAGTCTCATCACAATTCATGTCTGAGGATCTTTCTCCGCAGGGCAACCGAGGTAACCGACCAGGGGAGCCCAAAATTCCCAACCAAAATTGGTTAATCTGGCCTGCCTTCATCTTATTGGGCTTGGCGCTCGTTTTCTGGACCCGTCAATCCCGTGGTTTAAGCGAGAAAACCATCGCGCCTCAGGTGTTTTTCCAACTGGTTAATTCGAACCTCGTTCGAGACGGCGTCATCGAAAACAACCCCCAACAAATTCTGGAGGTGGTTCGCGGTTCCTATCCGTCGGATTCCAGCGGCACCAATCTTGTACCGTTTCGGGTCGAAATGCGGGTGACCCCTCAAAAATTAGACAATCTCTACGAAGTTCATGGTTTCCGCTCGGTTGAACGCTCCGGCAATTGGACCACGTTCTTAATGAGTGCCGCCCCGTTGATTCTGGGAGGCGTACTTATTTGGTTCATCTTTCTGCGTCAAATCAAGGCGGCCGGCAAAGGAGCCCTCAGCTTCGGTAAATCCAAGGCCCGACTCCTCACCAAAGACCGCAACAAGACCACCTTCAAAGACGTGGCCGGTGTCGAAGAAGCCAAGGACGAGGTTTCCGAATTGGTGGAATTTCTGCGTGACCCGAAAAAGTTCCAGAAACTGGGTGGTCGCATCCCTAAGGGCATCCTGATGGTGGGCCCGCCCGGAACTGGCAAGACGCTGCTCGCCAAAGCCATCGCC
>SXXZ01000345.1 GCA_005789375.1 Verrucomicrobiales bacterium
CCTGAAACTCCGAGACACTTTGGCAGACGGGGTGGTGGTCGATCACACCATTCGCGCGGGGACCGATGATGTGGACTTCCGCCTTGTAGCCCACAACCCCGGTCCGAAACGCTCCGAGGCCCACTGGGCGCAAGCCTGCGTGCGGTTAGGGAATTTTACCGGCTTTCCGGCCTCCAGCACGAATCTCGACGACTACCTGCCGCAGTGTTTCCTGATCTTAAGCAACCGCGTCACGCGCTTCCCTGAAATCCAGCCGTGGGTCAAATCCGCACGGTATGTTCCTGGGCAAACCTGGTGTCCTCTCCACGTCCCCCGCACCGATGTGAACCCACGCCCCCTGAGTCCGGTGGTGCCCGATGATGGGTTGATTGGGGCCTTCAGCGGCGACGGCCAATGGATCTTCGCCACGGCCTGGGAGCCTTATCAGGAACTCTTCCAAGGGGTCATTCGATGCCTTCACTCGGACCTACGCCTCGGAGGCCTGCAACCCGGTGAAACTAAACAGATCCGTGGCCGCATCTACCTGATGAAGTCCGATCCTGAAGCACTAAGGGACCGCTATGCTCGCGATTTCCCAGAACACCGCCCTTCCCGAATCCTCCACAAGGCGGCCTCGACCCCAAAGTGATCGACTGCGGGGCCCCATTCAGTCTCCCACCGGGAAACCCTTCGAATCCAATATCACCGCGCCGGAAGGCATAAGCTGAGGCCTCCCGGCACGCGGACTCCGTGGGCCATTGGCCACTGCCCCGCCCGCCGCAGAAAACAAGCCTCCGATTCGGACTGGGGGTTAAGCCGTTTTGGTGCCCCCCCGGAGATCCCGTCCCTCACTTCGATTTGTTGGGATAGGCGGGCGGTTGCGGGATCTTCACTGGCTTGGACTCCATCGCTTTCTTCAACTCGGCAATGGCGCGGTTAAGTTGGTCGTCGGTGCCGGAAAACTCGCGAGTCGGATCATTGTCCACTTCGATGTCCGGCTCCACTCCCGTGCCTTCCATGATCCATTCCTTGGCCTCGAGGTCGAAGCGACTGAACTCGGGCCGGTTCAGAATGCCTCCATCCAGCAACGGCAAGCTGCCCCGGATGCCCACCACCCCGCCCCACGAGCGCTGGCCGATGATCGGCCCCAGCCGGTGCTTGCGGAAGCGGTAGCCGACAATGTCGCCATCGCTGGCGCTGTGCTGGTCGATGAGCAGCACCTTGGGGCCCAACACCTGGCCGCTGGGATCCACGTTCACCGAGCCGTTGCGCGCCACCGCCCACATCGCCGGTTCACGTCGCAGGCGCTCGATGATCATCGGTGAGACATTCCCGCCGCCATTGCCGCGGCAATCGACCACCAGTGCTTCCTTGTGGAGCTGCGGATAGTAGAACTTGGCAAACTCGTTGAGTCCCGGAACGCCCATGTCGGGGATATGCACATAGCCAATCTTGCCGCCACTGGCCTTGTCCACCTTCTCGATGTTACCTAAGACCCAATCGAGGTAGTAAAGCGGATGTTCGTCCGCCGTGGGAATCACTGTCTGGTCACGAGCACCTTCTTCCTTAGGTTCCCGGTTCACCCGCAAAACCACGGGCTTGCCGGCCGTACCCACCAAGGCCGAGTACAAATCCGTCATGCTTCGGGTAGATTGCCCTTGAACAGCCAGGATGTAGTCGCCAGTGCGGATTTCGACACCGATCTCCGTCAACGGACTGCGATACTTGGAGTCCCAGTTGTGTCCGCGGAGAATGCGCTCAATGCGGAAATAACCACTGGCATCGGGCTGGATGACAGCCCCGAGCAACCCCAAGGGAATGCGCTCCGGCTTGGGCAAATCACCGCCGCCCACATAGGCATGTCCGATGTTCAACTCGCCGATCATCTCCCCGATGATGAAGGTCAGGTCGGCCCGATGCTGCACATGAGCCAGCAAGGGCTCATAACGACGGCGCATGCCCGCCCAGTCCACGCCGTGCAGCTTCGGATCGAAGAGGAAATCCCGCATCTGGCGCCAGCATTCGTTGTAAATCTGGTTCCACTCCGCACGGCGATCCAGACGCACCTTCAGGTCACTCAAGCTCAGCTTGCGGTCGGTGAGATCGAGCTTGGCGGAAGGAAGATCCAGAATCGCCAAATCTGAGCCCACCTTGACCAGCATCTTCTTGCGGTCGGCCGAGACCCGGAACCCTGCCACCTCGCCCAACTCCGTTTCCTTTTCCTTCTCGAGGTCGAAGAGGTGGAGCTTGCCCTTCTTCAGATAGAACAGCTTGTCGCCCACCGAGGACAGCGATCCGTAATTCGAGGCCGAAGGTGGCAGCACGGTGATGCGTTGAGTTAACCCCTCGACGTCCACGCTCACCACCACCTTGGAGGGCTTGGCGGCCTTGGCAACGTCTCCGTCCTTGTCCTTGTCCTTGTCTTTGTCGAAAGCCGCTTTGGCCTCGGTGCCGCTGACTGCTGCCTTGTCGTCGCGCGGTTTTACCTCGTCGGACTTGGGCGCCAAGGGCGACTTCGTGGCGGCGGCCAATGTGACCAGGTAGATCCGCTCCATGTCGCTGTAGGTGTGGTTCCACTCCGTCTGGCCGTAGGAGGGATTGAACGAGCGTTCCGAGACAAAGAAGAGGTACTTGCCGTCACTGCTAAATTCCGGCGATCCCACATCAAACCACCCATCGGTGACTTGGACCTGATTTTTCTGTGCCAACCCGTAGAGGTAGATGTTGGCAAATCGGCGCACCTCGGGTTGCGTGAATGCCAACCACTGGCTGTCCGGCGACCAGACGAAATCGCGAATTTCGAAGGCGTCCGATTTTGCCACCGGAGTCACCTGCTTCGACTCCACCTCAACGAATTGGAGTCGGTTGAGCTTGTCGGTCCAGGCGATGCGTTTGGAATCAGGCGACCAGGCGATCTCGTACTTGTAGGTGTCGGCTCCAGAAGTCAGCGCACGCGGCTCACCCGATCCCTCTTGCGGCCGGATCCAGATCTCATCCTCGCCACTCTGGTCACTGACATAGCCGATCCATTTTCCGTCCGGAGACCACACCGCATTGCGCTCATGCACCCCGGGTGATTGCGTCAGGTTGCGGGTGGCCCCGTTCTTGGCCGGCACCGTAAAAACATCCCCCCGCGCACCAACGAGCGCACGCGCGCCGTCCGGAGCCACCTCATAGGCGGTCGTCTCCTTGCTGACATCGCGTAAACCACCGCGGCCGATCGCCAAGTCTTCATGAATCTCCACCGGAATCCGCACTGCTTTCTCTGTCTGGAAATCGAGTCGGTACAAATATCCGCCATTCTCAAAGACGATGCCCGTGTCACCCATCGAGGGGAACTTGACGGCGAATTCAGTGAACTCGGTCAGTCGGCGGGGCTTCCGGGTTTTCATGTCCATCACGTAGAGGTTGGCTTGATGGGACTCCTCCCGTTCCGAGACGAAGTACATCTTGTCTCCGTGCCACATGGGAAAGAGGTCTTGAGCCGGATCGGTGGTCAGCCGGGCGGTCTGACCCGTCCCAAAATCGTGCAACCAGATTTCATCGGCCTGGCCGCCTCGGTAGCGCTTCCAGGTGCGGAACTCACGAAACACTCGATTGTAGGCCATTTGCCGACCATCCGGCGAGAAACTGCACCAACCGCCGCGCGGCACCGGCAAAACTTCTGGAACGCCACCCGAGAGACGGGCCAAGGTGAGTTCACCCTTGAACGGGTTCCAGTGGTTCCGGCGCGAGCGATACACCACCGTCTCATTGTCCTTCCAAGCCATGACGATGTTGTTGGGACCCATCCGGTCCGAGACATCATCCCGTTCCAGGGTCGCGGTATAGGTGAGCCGCTGGGGTTCGCCCCCCTCGGAAGGCATCACATAGACCTCGGTGTTGCCGTCATATTGCCCGGTGAAAGCCAGCGTTTTGCCGTCGGGCGAAAAGCGCGCGAACATTTCGAAGCCTTTCGGGTCGGAGGTCAGTCGTCGGGCCACCCCTCCCAAGGCCGAGACGGTGTACAAATCACCGGCATAGGTGAACACCACCCGATTTCCATTCAGAGAGGGAAACCGCAACAACCGAGCCTCATCGGCCTTCAACGCCAGTGCTGCGATACCCCCCAACAGCCATGGACCGATCCAAGAGAAAAACCCTCGCATGGACCCATGTTATCGAGCAGTTCGAACCGGAGCCAGTGGTGAGTAACCCCGTCGGACTAGTGACGCTGGAAAATCGGGGCAACCGTTTAATCCCGAGTAAAATCGGCGGAAAGAAAACGACGGAGCAACGGATCCTGCGAAGCACGAATTACTTCAGGCGTTCCTACAGCCACGATCCGCCCTTCGCTGAGGAAGGCGATACGATTGGCGATGCCGAAAGCGAGGTCGCGGTCATGGGTCACCACCAGCGTAGTGGCTCGGGTCACGGCATTGGCCCGCACAATTTCTCGTCCGACCGTCACTGCGACCAGCGGATCCAATTCACTGGTCGGCTCATCGTAGAGAACAACCTGCGGCTCCATCACGAGTGCCCGAGCAATGGCTACTCGTTTTTTCATGCCGCCCGAAAGTTCCGACGGATACTTTAGGGAATCCTTTGGCCCCAGATGCACCAACGCCAGTTTCTCTTGAACGATCCGCTCAATCTCTGCCGCGGGTTTCAGGCGGTGTTCCGATAGGTAAAGGCCAACATTTTCACCCACCGTCAGTGAGTTGAGCAAACCTCCGCTCTGGAACACCATGGCCAAGCGGAACCGATCGCGAATGCCTTCGTCCTCGATACGCGTGTCGTTGAGCAAAATCTCGCCAGAATCGGCCGTCTCGAGTCCGATCAAATGGCGCAGCAACACCGATTTCCCGGAACCACTCGGACCCATTAAAACAAAGATTTCTCCGGGTTGAATCTCAAGATCAACGCCGTCGAGAACGATCTGGGACCCGAAGGATTTTCGGAGTTGGCGAACTCGGACGGCCACGCCCGATTCAGCAATCTTCGCAGAAGTCATGGATTTTAAAACCCTCCCGCCATCGATGCCTGAGTGAACGGTAAGAGCATCCGAGTGATGACATAGTCGAGCACTAGAATGAACACGATCGAGTTCACAACCGCCTTGGTGACGCTGCGCCCGATTCCGCGAGGACCGCCCATGGTATCGAGGCCCTGATTGCAGCAGACCACACCCACCGTGATGGCGAAGATAAAGGTCTTGATCAGTCCGTGGATGATGTCCCGCGGTTCCAAAGTCGCCTTGAGACTGTTGAAGAAGGCCGTTGCCGACACAGCCACTTCCGGGTTGAGCGCCGCCACGAAGGCACCACCGGCTGAACCAATAAGCAGCGAAAACACCAGCAGGCAGGGCAGTGCCAGTGATATGGCGACGACCCGCGGCAGCACGAGGTACTCGACCGGGTCGATATTCAGGGTTCGCAAGGCATCGATCTCTTGGTAAACCCTCATGGATCCCAACTCGGCCGCCATGGCCGAACCAATGCGACCCGCGATGAGGATCGACATCATCACCGGGCCCAGTTCTTTGGCCAGCGAGGCACCCACCAAGCCGCCCAGCATGGAACCGAGGCCTCGCTGGGCCAGCAAGGGCCCCGCCTGCAACGACAACACGCCCCCGATGAAGAGCGACAGAACACACGCCATGAAGAGACTGGCGTTGCCAATCTCGAACAACTGCTCGGCCAAATTGCGCCGATAGCGAAAAATTCTCGGCAATGCCCTCAGGGTCGCCCCAAAAAGCACCAGCATCTTGCCCAGTTCACGAAACACGGTTGTAGGATTGCTGCAGCAGGCCTAGTCGGCAATGCCCAAGGTTTTCAGCCTAAGATCTCCTCAAGTTCACAAGTTCAGCCGCCCGGAAAGCACTGCTGCAACCCGGCAGCCACCGCTGAGAAAGCCCGGGCCGCCTCACCCATCGGGTCGGCCACCACCACTGGTTCGCCACGATCCCCGCCCTCGCGGATCGCGACAACCAACGGAATTTCTCCCAGGAACGTGACTCCTTTGCGCTCGGCTTCAAGACGCCCTCCGCCATGCCCGAAGATGTCCACGCGTGTTCCATCGGCGAGACGGAAACCACTCATGTTCTCCACGATGCCTAGGATCGGAACCTGAACCTTCTCAAAGAGCGACATCCCCTTGCGAACCACTCCCAAGGAGGCTTCCTGCGGTGTAGTGATGATGACTCCACCATCTAGCGGCACCGACTGGCACAAGGACAACTGGGCATCGCCGGTGCCCGGTGGCAGATCCACCAACAAGTAGTCCAAGTCACCCCACGCCACCTGATTGATGAACTGATGGATGGTTTTCTGGATCATCGGTCCCCGCCAGATGACGGCCTGTTCTGGATCAATGAGAAAGCCCATGCTCATGAGCTTCACCCCATGGCGCACCGGTGGCACCAAGCGCTCATCATCGGTGAGGGTGGGCCGCTCCTGGATACCCATCATCAGCGGAATGCTCGGGCCGTAAATGTCACAATCTAAAAGACCTACCCGCAATCCGGCACGCGCCAAGGCGCACGCCAGATTGACCGAGCAAGTAGACTTGCCGACCCCTCCTTTGCCCGAAGCCACCGCAACCACCCGACGAACTCCGGGCATGCGATTGCGCTGAGCAACCCCGGTATTGGCCGGAGTAGCCGAAACCGCCGAGGTCGACGTCGGTACCTGGACCTGCACATGGGCGTCAGTGATCCCCTCGATCTGGTCCCGCAATGCAGCCTTGGCTGCGTCGGCGATTTGATTGCCGATCTCCGGATTCGGAGTGGTCAATTCAAGAAGCACTCCCACTGCGCCACCGTCAATCTGAACCCCTTTCACCAATCCGAAGGAGACGATGTCCCGGCTGTATCCGGGGTACTTGACCGTGCGCAGCGCTTCCATCACGGAGGACTCTAGAATGGTTACCATGGATGATTTTGTTCGGAATACGAGGGTCTTAGCCGTTGTAAAAACGGGGTGGAGCATCCGAAAGGACGGCTCCACCCCTTAAATAAATTCGTCAGCAGTTCACTTAGCCGCGACGACCGACCGCTTCTTGTCGGAAAGCGCCCGGAGGAAGGCTGTCAGGTCGCTCGTTTCTTCGGCGGAGAGCTTCTTGCCCAATTGCAGCCAAGCCATTTTCTGAACCGTCTGCTCCAAAGTCTTCTGGGAGCCGTCGTGGAAGTACGGCGCGGTCAGAGCGATATTGCGCAAGCTGGGCACCTTGAAGACAAATTCGTCGTAGTCTTCCTTGGTTACCTCGATGCGCCCCTTGTCCGCAGTGTTTTCGTAGGCGTTGAGGATTCCGAGCTTCTTGTAGTCGTTGCCTCCAAGGAGAGGGCCTGTATGGCAGGTGGTGCAACCAATCGACAAGAAGGTGTCGAGTCCCTTCAGTTCAGCAGCGGTGAGAGCTTTGTCGTCACCTTTGAGAAAATCGTCAAATCGGTCGTGCGTGCGGAGGGTTCGCTCGAATGAGCCGACCGCCTTGGCGAAATTGTCGTAAGTAACCGGATCAGAATCGCCTGGAAACGCCTTCTTGAAGGCTCCGACGTACTTCTTCTCAGCTTTAAGCTTCTCGACCACCGCCGCCTCGCTGGGCATTCCCATTTCACCGGGGTTGAGCACGGGGCCCTTGGCCTGATCCTCTAGGGTCTTGGCGCGACCATCCCAGAACTGAGCAATATGGAAGCCGGCGTTGAGCACTGTCGGTGAATTGCGACCACCCCGCTTGCCGAAGGCACCCGGAGAAGTTGGCTCATTGTCCACGCCGCCACGGTTGTGATCAACCGCATGGCAGGAGTTACAAGATTGGGTATTGTTGGCCGAGAGCTTCTTCTCAAAGAACAGGTCCCGACCCAGTTTTACTCGAGCAGGAGTGTCGTTTTCGCCACCCGGCATTTTCTCGGGAATCGGCGCCAGAACCTTCAAGGCACCCGCTCGCAACTCCGAAGAGGTGGCAGCATTCACCGCAGTAGGAACCAACAAGAAGGCCGACACCGTCACAGCATGAGCCAAAGTCATGTTTATGGTCATAAACGATATTGTATTGCAGGAATCAAATTGTGCAAATCAAGGAAACCGCCCAAAGAAACAGATCTCGGATCGACGGTTTTCAAATCTGCGGATCGAGTCTAGTGCGCCGGCTTTCCAGACACTTCCGCCGCATGCTGGCTGAAGGACTTTCCACGACCGGTGGGTGCAATGACCGAGTCGATCACACCGTGTTCAAACTCATCCCACATCGGGGACATCCCCCGGAGCTTGGAGGCAATCTTGGCGAAAGTTTCAACCACGTAGTCGATGTCGGCTTCGGTATTGACCTCGCCAAGGGTCATAATGATGTTCCCTTGTGCCAGTGCATGATCCAAGCCAATGGCTCCCAGGACATGGGAGACCTTGAGACTCTTGCTCACGCAACTCGACCCACTCGCCACGGAGATTCCGTTCATATCGCAGAGCAACAACTGCCCCTCGCCCTCGATGAACTCGGTGGAAAGATTCAAATTAGTCGAGATGCGATCGGGGCCCGGTTCCGAGCCGTTAAGCTGGATGTAAGGAACATTCAACTTCAGTCCCTCCCAAAGCCGTTTCTGCAAAGGAGCCACGTGCGCAACCCGTTGTGTCAGCCGTTCCCGAGCAATTTCTGCAGCCACTCCGCCACCCACGATAGCGGGAATATTCTCGGTACCAGCCCGACGCCCCCCTTCCTGCACCCCGCCATGAATCATACTGACGATGCGGGCTTTGCGATTGCGGTAGAGCACGCCAACCCCTTTGGGACCATAGAACCGATGGGGAGAGAAACTCACCATGGCGGCCCCCCACTCCTTCACATCGATGGGTAACCACCCGGCACTGGCCTCACAGTCCACATAAAGGGGCACGTTTTTGGTGGTACAAATCTGCCCCACCTCACGCATCGGTTGAATAGTACCGATGTCGTGGTTCACATGATGCACCGCCACAAGCACCGTCTGGGGCGTGATGGCTGCCTCGAGTTCGTCCAACCGAATCATCCCCTGAGGCGTCACACCGACTCGCGTGCAGGTCCACCCCTGCTTTTCTAAAAAATCCAAGGAGTTCATCACACTCGGATGCTCCGTCGCGGAAATCACCAAGTGCTTGCCCTTGCGCTCGTTCGCATAGGCCGCGCCCTTGATGGCTAAGTTGGAAGATTCGGTGCCATCCGAAGTGAAATAAATCTCCTCTTCGCTCTCGGCGCCAATCAATGCGGCCATTTGCTGACGCGCGCGCTTCAGAGCGTCCCGGACCCGAAGACCATGTTGGTGGAGCGAAGAAGCATTACCAAAGTACTCGGTGAAGTACGGCCGCATGGCATCGAAGACCTCCGGGAGGACCGGAGTCGAAGACTGGTGATCAAGGAAAACCTGGCGCATGGGTGGGACAATCAGGGGATCAGACGGTGCAGAGTTGGCTGAGAATAACCCCGGTAGGCCGACAGCAAGGTAAGCCAACAGCAATGAACCGGGAACGGCTTCAAATAACCAAAAGAGCCTGCAGTCGTCGAAACTTTCTCCGACTGCAGGCCTCTCAAGATAAGCAAATTAAGCAGCAACCGAATCCGTCGTCGCCACCTTGGCGGCCGCGGAAGGGTTTCGCTTCACATAATCTTCCAATGCCGCCTTGAGGGCTTCCTCGGCAAGGACCGAACAGTGGATCTTAACCGGAGGCAACCCGCCGAGGGCGTCTACAACCTCCTGGTTGGAGAAGGACATAGCCTCGTCGATGGTGCGTCCCTTGATCAGTTCGGTGGCCATGCTCGAACTGGCAATGGCTGAGCCGCAACCGAAGGTCTTGAAGCGGGCGTCCTCAATTCGACCGTCCTTAATCTTGATGGAGATCTTCATGATGTCTCCGCAAGCGGCGGCTCCCACCTCACCCACACCATCCGCATCCTTTAAATCCCCCATAGTGCGCGGATTCATGAAGTGTTCCATCACAGTGGAATTATATAACGTGTAAGTTTCGCTCATAAAATTGAAATTAATTTAGACTTGGGGCCACTGCGGTTCCGTCTGACTGCAGGTCAACGGTCACCTCAGAGGCCGTCAGAGAAATCTTGGGGTTTCGAACCGAACGGGCCTGCTGAACCAGACCATTGGGCAAGTGGCGTCCTGCCAAGGTGGCCAAACTTGTGCCGGAAAAAACTTCTTTCATCCGCTCCTGAGCCTCGGCCAATAAGCCACACAGCGCACAACCACTACTGTGTTCACAGCCCACATCGATTTCGAGGCATCGCTGAAGAGCGATTGGCCCCTCGATGGACTCCAAAATCTCCAGCACCGTAATGTCAGACGCTGGGCGGGTGAGGTAGAAGCCCCCACCGGATCCGCGGGCCGAGCCCACTAAGCCCGACTTGCTGAGATTCTGGAAAATTTTACCCAGAAAACTTTTCGGGACACACTCTTCATCGCAGAGGATGTCGATCATAACCACCTCACCCAATGGGCGGCGGGAAAGGGCAATTAGCCCTAAAACCCCGTATTCTCCTGCCTTGGTGATTTGCATCCCTTGAATCAGACCATTTACGTCTGGAATAGCAACAACCTACCTCCCCCCTTTGCACTGTCAAAACCATTTCCAGACCAAATTCATCTGATTCCCCTTCAAGAGGGACAGGCTCTTCAAGGGGGACAGGCTCTTCAAGGGGGACAGGCTCTTCAAGAGGGACAGGCTCTTCAAAGGGGACAGGCTCTTCAAAGGGGACAGGCTCTTCAAAGGGGACAGGCTCTTCAAAGGGGACAGGCTCTTCAAAGGGGACAGGCTCTTCAAAGGGGACAGGCTCTTCAAAGG
>SXXZ01000346.1 GCA_005789375.1 Verrucomicrobiales bacterium
CTCGTGCCACAAGGTCTTGTTGACCGATCCAACGCCGAAGCCGTTGTAACCGTAGCTCACACCCACCTGCTTGTCCGGCCCGGTGGGGCCGCGCATGTAGGCATTGCCGAAGGCCCAGACGATGGACCGCTCCAGAGGCCATTCGCCCTTGAAGGTGGGGCATTTCAGGACATTCGTACTGCGCGCGAGATCCGGCATGATCGCCGTGAACCAAGTGTTGGTGGTATTGGCATCCACCGTGTGCGGGAACACGCGATGATCGATGCGGTACATCGACAAGGCCAAGCCGACCTGGTGCAAGTTGCTCTTGCAGCGGGTGCTCAGCGCCGCGGTCTTGGCCCGCGACAGCGAGGGCAACAGCAGCGCGGCCAAGATGGCGATGATGGCGATGACCACCAGCAGTTCGATCAGCGTGAAGGCCGAGCGGAATGCTCGCGCCGAACGCCTCGAGACAGACGAACCGCCACCCCCAGACCAACGGGGCGACCGGCGCGATCGGGAGGATGAAGCCTGAGGGTTCAAGTCCGAGGTTGAATCACAGGTTGAGCACCCACTGCTGTACCGTGACTGCACCTAGTTTAAGGCTCCTGACTCTAAAGTCGATTCCCAGGACCGTGAAGCCCGCCCTTCGAGACGCCGATTCAACGATCTGTCCGGAACAGATTCACCGGCATCCCTTCGGCCGTGAACAGGTTGGGGATGGCATCGCAAGTGAAGGCGAAGCGGACGGCGACCGGGGCGGGCACCTCTGGGCTGGAGACCACGACCAACTTGCCCTCGATCACCGCCGTGCCTTCGACGAACCGGCCATCGGAACCAGCGACCTTGAAGTGCGTGGGCGGGCCCCCGCGCGAGACCAGCGTGGTGGGCACCGAGTCGAACTCCACCCGGACCGACGATCCCTCGATGCGGTGCGATCGGTACGTGGGGCTGCGGTGATTCAGACCTGTTACACCATAGGTTTCGGCCAAGGCATAATGGGCCAGTCGATCACCTACCTCGCGCTTCATTTGCGGATGGATGTCCTTCACGTTGTCCACCAAGTCGCTGGTGACCACCATGCCGGTCTTGGGATGCGCGGCCGCCAGGGTTTGCGCCTCGCGCAGGAAGGCCGCCCGGGTCGGGTCGTCGTAGGTGTACGGAGCGATTTGGGCGAAGTAGAACGGCAGCTCGGTTTTCCACGCCGCACGCCAGCCATCGATCATCCGGGTGAAGAGCTTCTGGTAGGTGCCGTGAGTAGAGACGTTGCTCTCGCCCTGATACCAAATCACCCCGGCGATGCGGAACGGTGTGATGGGGTGGATCATGGCGTTGAACGCCAACCCCGGCTCGTGCGGCCACCAGGGGACTGGTTTAATTTTCGCGGCGCCGACCCGGAGGTCCGGGTCGTCTTCAATAATGCCGCGCGGCGTCCAGACCTCCGCTGGAGTACCGCCCCAGTTGCTGTTAATCAGGCCCACGGGCAAGCCCAGTTTCTCGTTCAGGCGCTTGCCGAAAAAATACCCAATCGCGCTGAAGTGAAGCATCTCCTCCGGGGTGCAAACGACCCATCGGGCCGTCAAGTGATCCTGCGGTGTCTCGGACGTGGCCTTCGGTATGTAAAAGAACCGGATCATGGAGTTCGTGGCCCGCGGGGACTCCTCCTTGGACTGGCGCAGTCCCTGATCGCCCGACCACTCCATGTTGCTCTGGCCGCTGCAAACCCACACCTCGCCGACCAGCACATCCTCGAGCACGATCTCAGTACCTCCCTTGATACGGATCGTGTGCGGCCCGCCGGCCTGAGGTGTCTGAATCTCGGTCGTCCAGCGCCCGCCGTTGGAGGCCGTGGCTTTCCAGATATTGGTGGACCAACTAACCGACACCGTGACGGTCTCCGCAGCTCCGGCCCATCCCCAGAGGGTCGCGTTGGTGTGCTGCTGCAACACCATGTGCGAACCGATGATCGCGGGCAGGCGCACGGCGGCGGTGAGCGGAGCAATGAGCAAGCCCAGAGCAGCGAAGAACAGGAGCATTCGTTTCATGACGGGGAGAGGCGGTGAGGGTTCGACGGACCGAGGGAGATGCAAACGGTTCTCCAGCCCGAGGCCGCAGACAAGCCGGAAACCCAAGCCCAGAATCGGGTCCGCAATCCATTCGTGCCCCGTCACGGACAGCCTGTCTCTCAACCCTTCCCAATGAGCCTGTCCCCAGCCATCGCTCCCCGACCATCGGACTCCTCGAGACAATACTCCCGACCCACCGGTGGCATCCGACCTGGGTCGGTTTAGCACCCGAAGCGAACAAAACGCTCGACTCAGCCGGGGCTGGGAGTTCAAAGCGATGCAAATGGTCCCGACCTTGACCGCCTATGGCTCCCACGCCTGGTGTGTGCGCTTCGCCGAGCGCGCCGATGAGGCGGCGTTCCGGCGCGGACGATCCTTGACTGCGGCCTTGGCCTGTTCTCTGGAATCCCTGGGCCCATCCGGGCTCCGTGAGATCATCCCCGCCCCCACCACCTTGCTGCTGGATTTCCACCGCGAGGCCCAGCCCCTTGACCAAGCCACGCTGCAGCAACTCGTGGAGCAGGCCATCGCTCAGCCAGCGACGTCGGAACCGGAACGCTGCGTGGAAATTCCCGTGCACTACGGCGGCCCCGACCTGGAGCGTGTGGCCCGTCAGTCCGGCCTCAGCCCGGAAGCCGTGATCGAGCGTCATCATCAGGGCCGCTACCGCGTGCTTTGCCTGGGCTTCGCGCCCGGGTTCCCCTACCTCGGTGGCCTGGATGCCTCGCTGGCAACACCCCGCTTGGCTACCCCTCGGCCGCGAGTGCCGGCCGGCAGCGTGGCCATCGGTGGCGACCACACCGGTATTTACAGCATCCCCAGCCCGGGCGGTTGGAACATTATCGGCCAAACCTCCACGGCGCTTTTCGATCCGCACACCGCCGACTTGGAGAAGATGTTCGGATTGCGGGCCGGAGACCGGGTGCGCTTCGTGCCGATCGACGAACCTCCCGGGACCGAAGCCTCGATTCCGTCCGAAGGCGGGCTTTCACCAAGGTCTCCAGACGCGGCCCTGATGACGACCGCCCGGGCGAATCGAACCGGCTCTCCGGAGGGCGAGCCCGTTTTGCGAATCCTGGAACCGGGTCTCGGGATGAGCCTTCAGGACACCGGTCGGCACGGCTTCCGGCGCTTCGGCGTGCCAACGAGCGGGACGATGGATCCGGTCACCGCCGCCTGGGCCAATCGCCTGCTGGATAATTCTCCGGACGCCCCCGTGCTGGAACTCTGTCTCCAAAGCCAACGCCTGGAAGCCCTGCGCGACGGCTGGATTGCGGTGTGCGGCGGTTCGCATCCGCGGGGACAGGCTCGCTACCGGGCCTTCCGCGTCCGAGCCGGCGAGTTGCTGGACTTTGGTCCCGGAGATTCCGGTGTCTGGACGTATCTGGCGGTGCCGGGCGGCTTCCGTGCGGACGCATTCCTGGGCAGTCGCAGCACGAATCCGAGGGCGGGAATCGGTCACACCTTACGATCCGGCGACCTTCTCCTGCGGAATCCTGCCGGCGACTGGCACCCGCCCGCCGGTGTCGCCGCGCGTGGCGTCTCACCCGACCAATGGGTGACCGATCGCGACACAGGCCCGCTGCGCGTCTGGCCGGGTCCGCAGTGGGAGCAGTTCGACGCAGAAAGCCAACGCCGCCTGTTCGAAACCGACTGGCGTGTCACCAGCCAATGCGACCGCGTGGGGTATCGACTGCGGAGCGATCGGGACGCCCGGCGCAGCGCGGACCGACCGACGATGCCTCCCCCCGGGCTGACCCAGGGCCGGACCGACAAAGCGCCCGAATTCCCAGCCCCCAGTGGCCTCGTGTGGAACGGC
>SXXZ01000347.1 GCA_005789375.1 Verrucomicrobiales bacterium
CCAGCGTTCGCCGGTGGCTGCCTCAGGCGCAGCCTCTTACTAATTCTGGCTCCTAGGTCTTGCTGAACTGCCTCCGCAGATGGAATTCAAGGCGCGCCAATACCGTTGGAGTTTCCCACGTCCCGCCATGGTCATGGGGATTCTCAATGTGACGCCCGATTCCTTTAGCGATGGCGGATGTTTTTTAGATCCCGAGCGGGCCGTGGCGCGGGGAGAGGAGTTGGTCGCCGAAGGGGCCGAGTTTATCGACATCGGGGGGGAGTCTACCCGGCCGGGGGCGGCTCCGGTCGACGAGTCCGAAGAGTTGCGACGAGTCATTCCAGTGGTGCGGGCGTTGGCGGCCAAGACCCACGCGGTGATTTCCGTCGACACTCGCAAGGCCGGGGTGGCCCGTGCGGCTTTAGACGCCGGAGCCAGTGTCATTAATGACATCGAGGCTCATCGGACGGATCCAGAACTTTGGAAAACAGTGGCGGCCACCGGAGCCGGCTATGTGCTCATGCACATGCAGGGAACCCCTCAGACCATGCAGGAAGATCCGCACTATGAGAATGTCGTCGATGAGGTCGGCACCTTTTTTGAAGAGCGATTGCTTCGATTGGAGGAACACGGGGTGCGACGGGAGCAGGTCTTGTTGGATCCGGGCATCGGCTTCGGTAAGACATTACCTCACAATTTGTCCCTTCTGCGAAGTTTGGGGGTGATTTCAGCCCTCGAACGACCGATAGTCCTAGGCGTCTCCCGAAAGTCCTTCATCGGCCGATTGTTTGATGTAGAACCTAATCAGAGGTTCGGCGCTTCGGTTGCCTGTGCTTTGTGGGCTGCCGAAGCGGGAGTGACTGTGTTCCGGGTTCACGATGTGGCCCAGACCGTTCAGGCTTTGCGCATGAGAGAAATCCTGAATAACCAGACCAAGACGAGTTGAATTTTCTGCTGCCATTATTGCAGGCCATCTGGCGCCCGACCCTAGAGATTGGAATCCTTGGGGTGGGTATTTATTATGGCTACCGCTTTCTCAAGGGGACCCGTGGCCAGGCCGTGGTGACCGGTTTCGTGGTCGTGCTCTTGGTGCTCACTTTGTCGGTGCGCCTGCTGCGCTTAGATGTCCTCAACGCCATCCTAAACCAGATATTGCCATTCCTAGCGCTGGCCATTGTGGTGCTCTTCCAACCGGAGATTCGCCGGTTGCTCGCTGAGGTGGGAAATTTGCCGCTCTTCACCAACTTGCAGGAGCAGCGTGAAAACTTGGAAGTCATCGTCGAGTCGGTCGATCGAATGGCTCCGGCCCGCATGGGGGCGCTCATCGCCATCGAACAGTCGATTTCCGTGACCGAGACCGTCGAATCCGGCATTGCTATCAACTGCGAGGCGACGCCCGAAATGATCGAGACGATTTTCTTTCCGAACAATGCCATCCACGACGGTGGCGTGATTATTAAGGGCGATCGAATCTTGCGGGCGGGCGCAATTTTCCCTCTGACCCAACGGGGCGATCTTCCTAATTCCCTGGGCACCCGCCACCGGGCAGCCGTGGGCCTGAGTGAGGAGACCGATGCGGTGGTGGTTGTTGTGTCCGAAGAGTCTGGTGGCATTTCGTATGCCCATCGGGGCGCACTGACCCGGAATGTCACTATTGAGCAACTCCGGGCCTTCCTGACGCAGGTGCTGGTGAAGCGGTCTTCGGGTCGCCCTGGCAATTCTTGGCTGCGACGTTGGTTCACCGGAGCAGTGAGCAACGGAGGACACTGATATGGCTTGGCGCGAACTGCTTATTCAAAATCGGGCCCAGAAGCTGGGCTCTTTGGCCTTGGCCACCCTTATCTGGCTCACGGTTCGATCCAATCTGGGCATGGATCGGTTGGCCTCTAACGAGTCGTTTCGCGTTCGGGTTCTAGAGAACATCCCCGTGGGCGTATTGGCGACGGGGCAGGGAGAGTCTCAGGTCCAGATCTTGCCCTCGGTGGTCGATGTTGAGGTCGAGGGCGACCCCGATGTGGTTCAACGACTCACCCCGAGTGATGTCCAAGCCTACGTAAACCTCTTGAGCCCGGAGGCTCCTCGGCAAGGCATATTCCGAGTCAACGCCCGAGCTCCGGGCGTCCGGGTGGTTGTGGTGCTGCCCGAATCGGTGCGGGTGGAACGCCCCCGTTAGCCCCGACCGGCCGGAGGGTTTGGGAGGGAAGGGCCCGCTGGCGGCGTTGCTTGTCGGTCACAGACCGCTGCGGGTCTGCTTCCTCCTCGCGCCTTGCCAATCGAACCCTTCTCTCCCAAACAGAACCCCTCCCCATTTTCAGACAGGCTCTTAGCGAGGGATCTCGTTGAGGGTGTAGTAGGCCAGTGGGTGCAGCAGCGGTTGGCCTGCCTTAGAGCGTACCCCGGTGGGCTTGAGTTCGTGCAGGTGACCCAAGTGCAATGCGGTCTTGAGACGCACACTGCGGCCGTCGGCAGCCACGGTCACCGACTCGATCGCCGGTTGGGTGGCATCGACCTCAGGCGATCCGTAGTTGGACTGGTAAATGTAGGTGAAGGTGCGGAACTGGTACGACTCCACCTTGCCTGCGGTCTCCGGATCCACGGGTTCGGTGAAGGTCAGTTCGAACCCATCCGACTTGACGTGCATCTCGTGCATTTCGAAGGGGGTCTTGCCGCTCCAGTTCATCCGTTGGAGGGCAAAGGGCTTGCCGCCGCGAGCACCCCATCCACGGTCGGTGCCGCCCACGAACATCGTGCCGTCGGAGGCCATTTCGAGGCTGAGCGTGCCGCTATCAAAGCCCTCGCGGAAGGGGAAGCAGGCGCCTTGATACACACCATTGACCTCTTCCAAGTACACCCGCATGACCGTGCTCCATGTTTGGTCGCCGACGAAGAGTTGGTTC
>SXXZ01000348.1 GCA_005789375.1 Verrucomicrobiales bacterium
ACACGAGGTAGCCCACGCTGTGGCCCGTCACGGCGGAGAACGCATGAGCATGGCCAAAGGTATAGAGCTGGCAGGAATTCTCGGAGGCACGGCCATGTCTCAAAGCCAGTACGGCCCGTACTTCCATCAACTTTACGCGCCCGTTTCGCAAGTGGGCGTGGCGTTGCCCCACAGCCGGATGCAGGAAAGCTCCGCCGACGAAATCGGACTCATGCTCATGGCTCGCGCCGGGTACGATCCAAAACACGCTGTGGGTTTCTGGCAGCGTTTTTCTACCCACAATCAGGCGGCCGGCGGCCAAACCCCATGGTTCTTGCGAACTCACCCGCTCGACCAACAACGCATCGCCAAGATCCAGCAACTTCTTCCTAAGGCTCAGGCCGAGTTCCGTCCTGCCAACCCGTAATCTCTCATGAAGCCCACCCCGACGACCTTCCCGGCCGCCCTGTTGACCACCCTGCTGGCCCTGACCCTCACCTCCGGCTGTGGTTCGTCCGGCGCCAAGGCCCAGTCTCGCATCATTGTACCCCAGGGCGATGAGGCCGTGATCACCTCGACCGGACTCCCGTACCGACCCACTGCCCCGGTTTATGTGGTCGATCCACCGGCCGGCTTCCGCCCAGAACTCAACCCGCCCGCTCCGCTCAGCTCCGTGCCGGGAGTTCAGCCCACTACCCTGTTACTGGCCTCTCCATTGCGACCCTACCGGGAGCCGAAGGCCACCAATGACTGGGTCACCGCCGCCAAGGGCTGGCGGGGCACACCGTTCGTCGAAGGCGGGTCAGACCGTCAGGGAGCCGACAGCGCGGGCTACGTGGTGCAGCTCCACAAGGAAGTATCGACGAGCGCTCTGGCAAAGACCCCGTCCGAACTCTGGTCCGCGGGCAAGCCCGTGGGCATTGCTGCCTTCGAGCCGGGCGACCTCGTCTTCTTCGGTGACCTCAACTCCCTGTCGCCCATCCATGTGGGAATTTATGTGGGCGACCGATCGTTCACCCACAGCAGCGTGGGCACCGGGGTGAGCTTCGCCTGGCTAGACGACACTTACTGGAAGCCCCGCTTCCTCGGAGCCCGCCGATTCCAGCGCTGAGGGGCACCTTAACCCGGTCCCCGTCTCCGAGTTTTCCGAAGCCCACGAGATTCGGACGATCTTTCAGCGAGGCAGCGGCTCGGGCAGGTCGGCGATGGCATAGACCATGGCGGCCATCGCAGCTGAACACCGGGCTAGAGCCTCCGGGTCCACCTTGTCTACCGTGTCAGCCTCGGTGTGGTGAACGCGGAAATAACGAGCCCGGTCCACGTGCAAGGACATCACCGGAACCCCGCGCTCTAAGAGTGGCGCGATGTCGGCAGCCACGCCCCGGGAATCCGCCATTCCGGCACCCAATCGCTCTCCCAGGTAGGCGTGCACCGGAGCGAGCATCGCCCGGGCGGCATCGCTGCCGGTGAAACCAAATCCCTTGGGAGTAAATGTGCCCGCATCGGCCTCGAGAGCAACGATATGCCGGCCCAACTCGGCGACGTGCGCATCACGGTATCCCTGCGCGCCACGCCCACCCCATTCCTCTTGGGTCCAAAGGACGCACCGAACGGTGCGCCGGGGGCGCAGTCCGAGCTTCTTCATCCAGCGCACCGCTTCCCAAGCCGCCACACAACCGCCGCCGTCATCTTGTGCACCTTGGCCCACGTCCCATGAATCAATGTGCCCGCCCAAGACCACGACCTCGTCGGGTTTCTCTCGTCCGCGAATCTCGGCGATAATATTCCGGTTAGTGGCCACGCCGCGCTCCGCCGCAGACATTTCTAGTCTTAGCGTAACCGGTCGGCCACGAGCCACCTCGCGGGCGATGCGTCCGGCGTCTTCCGGGGCGAGGGCTGCGTGAGGGATCCGGGCAACCCCGTCTTCATAGCGCATGGCTCCGGTGTGCGGCGTCCGCAAGGCATCATCCGCTACCGATCGAATGAGGCTGGCCACAGCCCCCGCCTTGGCCGCTTCGATGGCTCCCTGGGATCGGAAGCGGACCGTCTCGCCGTACTCGGTGAACGGCACATTGAAGACGACGATTCGACCCCGGATCTCGGAGGCCCGCTGCGCCAACTCGGCGAAATTGGTCACCACGCTGACCGAAGCGGTGATGCCACCGGGCGGCGTGCCCACACTGCCACCCAAGCCCAGCATTGGCAGGCGCTCACGACGCGGCGAGAGCATCTCGACTGATTCGCTCCCGCGTTCCCAGCGCGGCACAACGACCGGTTCTCCGTGGACATTCTCTAGGCCATCGCGACGCATCCGCTCCAAGATCCAGTCCACGGCGGATTCCAGTGCCGGAGAGGCGCTCGGCCGTGCTCCAAAGGTGTCGCACAGTTCGGCCAACCGATCCCACCCCTCACGAGATGAGCTTATCGCCGAGACCAGACGATCCATCGCCGCACGGGTCTCCGGCGGCAAGGCAGCCTGGGTCCGAGCGGGCACCTGAGGGGCAACCAACGAACGCCAGCGTATTTGGCGCAAGGCTGCAGTCGTACTCCAGGCGGCGATTCCCAGGGGCTTGCTGCGCTCGATCTCGCCCTCACGCAACGACAGGCGCTTCTCGCGGGTGTCCAGATCGATGATTTGTTTGCCGTCGAGCCAGACGGTTATATTGGTGCTCACCACGCGTAGCTTCAGGGCGTACCAGCGACCGCTCTCGAAGCGCTCCAAGTGCGTGGTGCTATTCTGGTTGGCGGAATCCCCATCGATGTTCGAAAGGCCCACCACGCTGCCGCCCCAACCTCCGACAATGAGCGACAAGTGATTGGTCCCCACCGGGAAGGTCAGCCCGCAAAAGAAGTCGATCCCCAGAACTCGCTGTGCCTCGAGCGAAAGTTCGTAATCAACGGTGGGAAAGTCGTTGGTCCAGTTCACTCCAGTCAGGATGCCCTGATTGAGCACCAGAGTGCCGTCGCGCACCTCAATCTCGCCCGCACCGGCGAAGGGGGTGTTTTCCCATCCTTTTTGGGTCGTCCCGTCGAAGAGTGGTTTCCAGTTATCCTGGGCGCGCGCCCACCCGCACACGAGCAGCCCACCCAACGCCAAGACCCGGACCATCCAGTGGTTCATGCGCTCACCATGCCCCGGGTTAGGCTCTGGCACAAAGCAGAAGGCGGTACGAAAGAGGCTTCTGCCGCGAGACGGATTTCGGCGCGTCTTCCCGGCGGGCCGCTCTCCTGATACTGTGTCTCTCTCGTGACCGAAACGGCTGCCCTCCCTCCGCTGAAACTGCCCGAACTGCTGGCCCCCGCCGGCGACTGGGACTGCGTCCGCGCGGCCGTAGAGAACGGCGCTGATTCGATTTACTTTGGTCTCGACCGCTTCAACGCCCGCATGCGGGCCCAGAACTTTACCGAGGCAGACCTGCCCGCGCTAATGGAGTTCCTGCACCGACGCGGCGTCCGCGGTTATGTCACCTTCAACACACTGGTGTTCACCGACGAGCTGGCCGACGCCGAGGATTACCTCCGCTCGGTCATCTCGGCGGGCGTCGATGCCGCCATCGTCCAAGACGTCGGTATTTGCCGACTGATCCGCAAAATCTCTCCTGATTTCCCGATCCACGGATCGACGCAGCTCACGGTCACCAGCCCGGCCGGCGTGGAATTCGCCCGCTCGCTGGGATGCGAGCTGGTGGTGCTGGCCCGCGAGAATTCTATCCGCGAAATCGAGGCCATCCAGTCGGCCCAGCGTGATCAAGAGTCCGTCGCTGGCGGCCCACCCCCCCTTCCCTTGGAGGTCTTCGTTCACGGAGCGCTGTGCGTGGCCTACTCCGGCCAGTGCCTCACGAGCGAATCCCTCGGCGGCCGCAGCGCCAACCGCGGTGAATGCGCCCAGGCCTGCCGCATGCCCTACGAACTGGTGTCCGACGGGCAAACCGTAGATCTGGGGGATCGCCGTTACCTGCTCTCCCCTCAAGACCTCTCCGGGCTAGAGGTCTTGCCTGACCTTGTCCGGGCCGGTGTGCGTTCGCTCAAAATTGAGGGACGCCTCAAGTCGGCCGAATATGTGGCCAGCATCACGCGGGTTTACCGGCGGGCCCTAGACCAAATCGCTGCCGCTGCTGCCGCCACTGCTGCCGAGCAAGCCGTCGGACCCGAGGCCGCTTCACCCACCGCGGCCGAACCCATTTCGGAGGCCCGCTACGAGCTAGAAATGGCCTTCAGTCGCGGGCTCCACACCGGATGGTTCCGGGGCATCAATAACCAGGAACTGGCTCACGCGCGCTTCGGTAAAAAGCGGGGGGTGTTTTTGGGCGAGGTTTCCGCCGTGGGGCCCGGTGCGGTCCGGCTCCGCCTCGAAGGGCCGCTCAAGCCCGGTGATGGCATCGGCTTTGATGCGGGGCGCCCGGACCTCCCGGAAGAAGGGGGCCGTGTTTATGGCGTACGGGCCCTTCGGGACGGGTTTGTCGAATTAACCTTCGGCAGCGGTGCGGTGGACTTCCAACGCGTCCAAGTCGGAAACCGCA
>SXXZ01000048.1 GCA_005789375.1 Verrucomicrobiales bacterium
ATCCAGGGCGGTGGGTTCCGGGTGGCCAATCGGGGGACGGTGAGCAATTCGGTGGAATCGGTTTTGGAGTTCGCCAACGTCTCCAACGAATTCGACATCGGCCCGCGCTATCGAAATATCTACGGCACCTTGTCGATGGCGAAGAAGGGGGCGGGCACCAATAGGTTGGCGACGGTGCGATGGACCAATGCGGCCGTGGCCTTCACCCAGTTTGCCGGTCTGAAGACCAACGTCATTACCTACACCAATGCTTTCCCTGAGGTCTCTACCTTCGAGGTGTACACCGAACGAATTGTGGCCACCAACGGTTCTGGCGCGACCCAGATTTGGACCGTTTCCAAAGACGGTGTGGTCTACACCGGAGGTCCCCACTCGGCGTCCAGTCAGTGGTTCCTGAGCTTCGGGGACAACTCGGCCAACTTGGACAACCAGAATGGCGGTTTCACGGTGTTTGGTCGGGTGGTGAGCGCCACCAATGGGTTCAACCGCCTGAACACCTTCCAGCCCGTCTGGCGTGCGACCAACGTGGTTTATTCAGCCGGTGGCGCCTTTAATGAACTTCCGCTGCTGAGTTACTTTGACCCCTTAAGCCTGGCTCAGCTCTACGCGGGACTGCTCTATGTCGACATCACTGAGCTGCCTCCGTTGGCTCCGCCCACCCCGGACCCCGGGTTGCCCGGTGTCCAACTGAGCGGAGCCTTTCCCATGGCACACACAGTGGAAGTGTCTTCGGCGCTCCAGGGTCCTTGGCTCACCTTGAGCAACTTCGTGGGGCGCACTTCTGCGGCTCCGGTGCCCGATCCCGATGGCAACGGCCCGCTGCGGCTTTACCGCCTCAAGGTACCCTTCTCATTGCCGCGCCCGGAGTGAGTTGTGTCGCCCGGGCGGTGCAGTCCGAGGATTAGATGGGTTCAGGACAGCGAGATCACCGCTTCGACGCAACGACCACACAAGGTCGGGTGAGTGGGGTTCTCGCCGACGTTGAGTTCCCAGTGCCAGCAGCGTTCGCACTTCTTGCGGCCCACTTCGCCAGCGACTTGCACTTTGATTTGGCGCTCGGCCGCTTCCGTCACGGTCACCGCTGAGCAGTTGCACAGTTCCCGCAGTTCGGCTTCGTGCGACGCCACCAACGCGCGGTCCGCAGCCGGCAAGGCGAAGTGCAACACGGCGTCCAGGCTCTTACCGATGAGTTTTGCCTGACGTGCCTTTTCCAGCTCGGGCAGCGCTTGCTCCCTCAATGAGAACAGGGCGGCCCAAGCGGGTTCGGTCGGCACGGCACCGGTGCTCGGATTCCAGAGGCTCAGGTGCACCGACTTCGTGGCCACTCCCGGAATTTGCTCCCAGGCCTCGTCGGCCGTGAAGACCAGAATCGGAGCCAGGGCCTGTGTGAGCCGGGTCAGGATGCGGTGCAGGGCGCTTTGCGTACTGCGGCGGCGGTCTGAGCCCGCGGGATCGGTGTAGAGCCGGTCCTTCACCACATCATGGTACATCGCGCTGAGCTGCACCGCGCAGAACTGCGAGATCAACTGGTACACGACATGAAATTCATAGGTGTCGTAGGCCTTCGCCACCGCGGCTTCTAGCGTGGCGAACTCGCCCAAGATCCAGCGGTCGAGTCCGCTGAGTTGGTCATCGGCCACGGCCTGGGTTGCCGGATTGAAGTCGTACAAGTTGGAGAGCTGGTAGCGCAGGGTATTGCGGATGAGGCGGTAGGTTTCACCCACCTTCTTGAGCCGCTCCTCGCTGACCACGATGTCGCTGCGGTAGTCTTGCGAGGCGACCCACAGGCGCACGACATCGCAACCGTAGTCCTTAATGTAGCGATCGGCCGTCTGCGGCTTTTGGTAACCGCCCTGACCTTGCTTGGACTTAGAGATTTTTTCGCGGTCCTCATCGACCATGAAGCCGTGGGTCAACACCGTCTTGAACGGGGCCGAACCGTTGCCCGCCAGCGATAGTAGCAAGGACGACTGGAACCAGCCCCGGTGCTGATCGCTGCCTTCCAGATAAACGTCGGCCTGCCAACCGCCCTCCGAACCGCGGAGCTCGGGTCGGCGCATGAGCACGGCGCGACTGGAGGAACCGGAGTCAATCCACACGTCGAGCGTGTCCTGGCTTTTGCGCGCGGCTTCCGGGCCCGACCAATCGGCTGGTCGGCATCCGGCCCACAGCGCCTCCACCGGCGTTGCAAACCAGACATTCGAGCCTTCGCGCTCAATCCAGTCGGCCGCTTTTCGGACGATCTGGGCATCGAGAATGGGTTCGCCCGCCGCATCGTAGAAGGCCGGGATGGGCACACCCCAGGTGCGCTGACGCGAGATGCACCAGTCGGGTCGTGACTGCACGGCTCCCTGGATGCGGTTCTTGCCCCAGTCGGGAATCCAGTTCACCGAATCAATGGCGGCCAACGCTTGTTGCCGGAAGGGCAGGGTCCCGGGAGCACCATCGGTGTGGTCCACGCGAATGAACCACTGGTCGACGGCCCGGAAAATGATCGGCGACTTAGATCGCCAGCAATGGGGATAGCTGTGAGAATAATCTTCTCGGCGCATCAGCGCTTCCTTCTCGGTCAAGAGTGCCAACACGGCCTCGTTGGCCTCCGACTTACCAGCCTTGGCCAAGGTGGATTTGCCCACCAGTGACTCCGGCAATTGCTGCTCCCGCGGCAGATCGGCGGTAGGGGTCAGACGGCCTTCGTCGTCGACCGGGCAGTAAATCGCCAGACCGACGCTCAAGCCGAGATGGTAATCGTCCATGCCGTGGCCCGGGGCGATGTGCACGAAGCCCGTGCCGGTGGAGTCATCGACGAAGTCGGCCGGGAACAACCGTCCGGTGCGCTCGCAGAACGGGTGCTCATACTGGAGCGAAGCCAACTCTTCGGCCTGGGCGGTGCGGATGATTTGATAGCCTTCCCAGCCGCACTTCTCGCTCAAGCTGGTCAGGAGCGAATTGGCCACCAAGTAGGTGTTTCCCTCGGCGAACACATACGAGTAGAAGAACTTCGGATTGAAGGCCACGGCCAGATTGGCGGGCAGGGTCCAGGGCGTGGTGGTCCAAACCACCACGTAGGTGTTGGGTTCACCCGCCAGACGGAGCCGAACGAACACGCTCTGGCTGATGTGGTCGGCGTATTCCACCTCGGCCTCCGCCAAGGCGGTTCGGAAAGGAACGCTCCAGTACACGGGTTTTTTACCCCGGTACACGAAGCCCTTCTCGACGAGGTCGGCAAACTGCCGCAGTTCATCGGCCTCATACTGCGGGGCGAGGGTCAGGTACGGGTTGTTCCAGTCACCCAGAACACCGAGGCGCTGAAATTGCTGGCGTTGCAAGTCGATGTACTTGCGGGCGTAGGCGTCGCAGGCCGTCCGGATCGTGGCCGCATCGGCATCGGACTTGCCTTGGGCGCGCAGTTCCTGGGTCACCTTGGACTCGATGGGCAGGCCATGGCAGTCCCAGCCGGGAACGTACGGGGTCTGGAATCCACGCAGGGACTTCGACTTTAGAATCAGGTCTTTGAGGATCTTGTTCAACGCCGTGCCGATGTGCACATCGCCGTTGGCGAAGGGTGGGCCGTCATGCAGGACAAACCGGGGCGACTGAGCCCGGGCCGCCATCAGCTGACCATAAAGGTCCGAGCCGTACCATTGGGCCAGCCGTTGCGGCTCCCGCTGAACTAGGTTTGCCTGCATCGGAAACTCCGTCCGAGGCAGATTGAGGGAATTCTTGTAGTCCATCGCGGTTCCGTTGAAAGGCCTCTATCTTATCGATTCGCCAA
>SXXZ01000349.1 GCA_005789375.1 Verrucomicrobiales bacterium
CCTCATAAATTTGCTGCCATGCCTCGGACTCCCAAGACAAACCCACCCCGCTTTGAAGGCGAGGTCGCTGCTTGGGCTGCCATCGGGGCCGGCTGGCGACAACTCTTCGGCAGTTTCGGAAGCCTGGGCTTCAGCTTAGAGTGGCACGATTTCAATGCTTCCGATCCGATTGACTGGGCCCGCAGCTTCCATCCTGAGAGCGTCGAGCTCTGCCTGAATCTCTCGGGCCAAGGTTCGGTCAGCTGTGGCAGCAAGACGGCCCGTTTCCGGAACCAGTCCGCCGGCTTCTATCGCCAAGGCCAGTCCCCCCTCTCTGCTGTTCGCACCCCGGGACAAACCCACCAGTTCATCACGGTGGAGTTTCGCCCCGATTTCTTGCGCCGAGAGCTGGGAGAAAGTCGGGATTTTCTCCACCCCCTCATCCAGACATCGCTGGATGCCCAACCCGCCGTTTCGGGCGTCTCCGAACCCGAGCCCCTGACCACCCGTCAACGCGATCTGGTCATGGCCTTACGCCAACCCCCGGTCTTGGCCGGAGCTCAAAGGCTTTGGTACGGGGCCAAGGTCCGAGAGTTGATGAGCGAGTTCTTCTTCGCCCCGCCATCGGATTCCGAACTGTTCTGTCATCGCCAACAGCGGGTTGCCCGTGACCGTGTGGAAACCGTGGTCGAGGCCCTTAAGAAAGACCTGACCCTCCCCCCTTCGCTGGAAACCATCGCCCGGGAAGCCGCATGCAGTCCGTTCTACCTGAGCCGAACTTTTTCAAAGGAGATGGGACAAACCATTCCCCAGTACCTACGGCAGCTGCGGATGGAAAAGGCGGCCACCTTGTTGCGATCCGGATCATTTAACGTCACCGAGGCGGCCTTAGAAGTGGGCTATTCGAGCCTCAGCCACTTCAGCGCCGCGTTCCATCAAACCTTCGGCTGCTGTCCGGGGCTCTACCCCATGGCCACTCCGACCCAACGGGCCGCTCGCCGTAAAAGTTGATGATCGCCGGGGAGCCAACCCGCCGGTAAGCTCCCGATCACCGTGGCCTCCCAACCCACCAGCGTCCGATTGCTTCAGGATCTTATCGCGCTGCCCAGCGTGAACCCTGCTTTTTTCAGCGATCCCAATTTTCATGGCGAACATCGGGTGGCGGAATTCCTGGCATCGGCAGCCCGTCGACACGGCCTAGAGGTGGAATCACAATCCGTGGTCCCGGGACGCTCTAACCTTCTGGTCCGATTAACCCCGCGGGGCCCAGTCCGCCATAGGGTCCTTTTGGCACCGCACCTCGACACAGTCGGTGAACCGGCCTACGCGCTGCAGCTTAAGCCGGTTGTCCGCGACGGGCGCGTGTATGGGCGCGGCGCATGCGATACCAAAGGGTCTGTCAGCGCTTACTTTCAATCTCTGCTCAACGTGACCGCTGCGGGCCCACGGCCGGCGCATACTGAGATCCTCTTTGTCGGACTGATCGACGAAGAGAACATGCAATTGGGTTCTCGATACTTTGCCAGCCACGGGCCTAAGAGCGATTTGGCAATTGTCGGTGAGCCGACCGGCTTGGAAATTGTTACGGCGCACAAGGGCGATGTCTGGCTGCGCCTGCGGACCATCGGGCGTCCAGCCCATGGGGCCACACCGCATCGCGGCCGCAACGCCGTGACCGCCATGTCTCGAATCGTTCTGGCTCTCGAGACCGAGTATGCCTCCGAACTGGCCGCTCGCCCCGCCCATCCTCGGCTTGGACGCCCCACAATCAACGTCGGCCGGATCGACGGGGGACGCCAACCCAACATCGTGCCCGCCGAATGCATCATAGACATCGATCGACGCACTCTTCCCGGCGAGACCGAATCCGGGGTTCGCCGAGAAATTCGTGCCTTGTTGCAACAGCAGGGACTCAAAGCCTCCTTCGACACCCTCCGGACCAGTCCCTGCGAGCCGCTCGAAACCAATCCCGACCTTCCACTGGTTCAGGCTTTGACCCGCGCCGCCGGACGCCGGACTACCCGAGGCGTTCATTACTTTACCGATGCGGCGCCCCTGGCCGCGGGAGGGATCCCTTCGGTGGTGTTCGGTCCGGGGGACATCGCCCAGGCTCACACAGAGCGAGAATGGCTGGCCATCTCCCAGTTGGAGAAATCGATTCATATCCTTGAACGGTTCCTTCGCGGCCTGGACTGAACGCCCTCGACTCCACATCTCCCCTTGCGATGCGCCTGGCCTTCCTCACCCATGAACCTTATTTCCCTCCCAGCGGCGGAGGCTCAGCAGAAGCGATTTATCTAATCCGCGAATTGGTGCGCCGAAGCCATGAAGTCCACTTGTTTTGCCCCATCTTTCCCGATTGGGAATCCATTGCGGCGACCCAAGGCATTCACATACATCCTTTTACCCGGTGGCCGATGGGTCGCTACACGCCCCACCGCAACCTCAAGTACCTGCTTTATCCGTTAGCCCTGGCCCAGCACGCCGACCGGACGCTGAAGTCCCTGCGCCAATCGACCGTTCCGGAATTTCGCTTCGACGTCCTCCTCTCGCAGCACACGATTTCTGCCGTGGCCGCTGGCCTGCTTAAAAGGCGATGGAAAGTGCCCATCATCCTCAACTTCCTGGATTACCTGACGGGCTTCATGGAGACCTGGCCCGCGGTGTTTACGCGATCGGGTTTGGTTCCCTGGCTCAACCGCTACGAGCGCTCGTTGCCCCGGCGCTTCAATGCCGAGGGCGTGATGACCGTGTCGGCTCCGTTGGCGGAACGATTCCAAGCCGCCGGTTACCCCGCCAACCGGATCCGAGTCATCCAGTATGGCTACGACGCCAGCCTGTTTCGGCCGCATCCCGAAACCGCGGCCGATCCGACGAATTCCCAGAGGCCTGTGGTGGTCATGCACGGGTCCTTCGACACGCATCACCTAGGCCCCATCGCCCGGGACGCTTTGTTGCACTTGCACGCTCGCCGGCCGGATCTCCGATTCCGATTCCTCGGAAAAGAAACTCCTGCATTGCTGCAATTGGCTCAGGCGGTTCGGGCGGCCGCTCCCGGGATCCCTCTCGAAATGACCGGCTTCATTCCGTACCACCAAATGGCTGAGGCCCTGGGCGGAGCTTCCGTGGGGATGGTCCCTTATGAGGAATCACAAGGTGTTCACTGCGCCTTCGTCGCCAAGGCCGTCGAATATTTGGGCTGCGGGATTCCCTGCGTCAGCACTCCCCTAGAAAATCTTTCCCGGTACTTCGCAGACGAACCGGCGATCCGGTTCTCTGGCTGGTCCGGCCAATCCTTCGCCGAGAACGTTCTGGCAATCCTCGCCCTTCCAGCCACCGAACGCCGTGCCCTCGGACTCTCGGCCGCCGCCAAAGTCGCCGCCCGGCTCGACTGGAATGTCATCGCGACCCAGGCCGCCGACTTCATCGAGCAGCAAGCGGGCCTTCCCAAAAGCAGTTGCCAAGCGGCCGGTCCGGTTTGAGCTTCAAGGCTGTCGATGAGTTCGTGTTCTTCAACGATGGCGGCCCCGATGGCCGCGATCCCATTACTTCCCAGGCGCCGTCTGCCCGAATGGCTGAAGGTGCAGTTACCTACCTCCAGTGCCTTCACGGCTACGCGCACGCTGCTCGATGGCTTGGGCCTCCACACGGTTTGCGAGAGTGCCAAGTGCCCCAATCATTGGGAGTGCTGGAGCAAGGGCACGGCGACCTTCATGATCGCGGGTGATCGTTGTACCCGCGCCTGCGGATTCTGTGCGGTCTCGACAGCCAAACCACTGGCCATGGAACAGGATGAGCCACAGCGAGTCGCCGAGGCCACCCGTCGCATGGGACTCAAGCACGTGGTGATCACGGCAGTGGCCCG
>SXXZ01000350.1 GCA_005789375.1 Verrucomicrobiales bacterium
CACGTCGGTGCGATCCGCACCCACGCTGACGCCGAAGGTGGTCACACCGGCCGGCAGCTTCAGGAAGCCGACGACTTCCACAGCGAAGTTGTCGGTGTGCGAACCATTGCCCGGGACGCCGGGGAACACGCTGGGAGCAAACGAAGTGATGAGGGTGCCCTCGATGTCGGTGACATCGACTGGGGAACCGTCCAACTCGAAATTGACGGTGTCTACCAAGTAGGCGCCGGCGGGTGAGGTCAGAGTTCCAGGAATAGCCTCATTGGGCACAGCCACGCCGGCGGCATCCACAAGGGTTCCATTGATTTGGCGCAGGGCACGGACGCCGTTGTTGGCGAGCGCAGGCTCGGCAGGCCCCTGGAGGGCGCGAATGATAAACCCTCGCTCGGTCGATCCCGAAACGGGAAGTTGAGCCGATGAGGGGAGGTTGTTAGTGGTTATTCCGGCTTGGGCAGACTGCAGAGCCGCCAAGGCCGCAAAAACCCAAAGGTTTTTCGGTACGTTCATAGTTCAGCGATGTCGTCAAAACCTGGCCACACAGGATTTAAAGGCCTCTGTAGCAGGGATTTGAATTTCACTGCAAATTCACCCGTCTGACAATGGTTTCCCCATTGACCCGCGATGGATTTTTACCGTGATCTGAGGCGTTTTGATGAAGGGGCCTCATTCCAAAGCACCGCTCAAGTCATCAGCTCGCGAATCACTCGACTTTCTTCAACACCAGTGAGGCGCTGATCGAGACCTTGGTGTCGGTAAGTGAAGCGGCGGTGGTCGCGGCCCAAGAGGTGCAGGACCGTTGCGTGGAAATCCCGAATATGTACGGGGTTCTCGACGATGTTGTAGGAGAACTCGTCGGTGGTTCCATACACCGTACCGCCCTTAGATCCGCCACCGGCCATCCACATGGAGAAACATCGCGGATGGTGATCCCGGCCGTAGTTCTCCTTCGAAACACCGCCCTGGCTGTAAATGGTGCGACCGAATTCACCGCCCCAAATGATCAGCGTGTCGTCGAACAAGCCACGCTGCTTGAGGTCGGTGATGAGCCCGTAGCACGCCTGATCGATGTCCTTGCACTGGGAGGGCATGCGTCCGGCCGTATTGGCATGGTGATCCCAGTTATTGAGGTATACCTGCACGAAGCGCACGCCCCGTTCGACGAGCCGGCGCGCCAAGAGCGCAGTGTAGGCAAAGGAACCCGGCTTGCGGGCCTGATCTCCGTAGAGCTGATAGGTGGAATCCGGCTCTTGGGACACCGCCGTCAACTCCGGCACGCTGGACTGCATGCGGAAGGCCATTTCGAACTGCTGAATACGCGTATGCGTCTCGGGATCGCCCACCTCGCGATGGGTGATTTCGTTGAGGCGACGGAGGCCATCGAGTTGCGAACGGCGGAGCGTGTCCGGAATACCCGGCGGGTTATTAATGAAAAGGATGGGGTCGCCAGCGCTGCGGAAGGACACCCCGGAATGTTCACCAGACAAGTAACCACTCGACCACAATCGGGCAGAAATGGCCTGAATTTGCTCCTTGTTGGTGGGCTCAGCCACCAGCACCACGAAGGCGGGGAGGTTTTCGTTGAGGCTCCCCAGGCCATAACTCACCCAAGAGCCGATGCACGGACGTCCCGACACCTGATTGCCCGTTTGCATAGCGCAAATGGCCGGCTCGTGGTTGATGGCCTCGGTGTGTATGGAACGAATGAGGCACAAGTCATCGGCCACCTTGCTCGTCCACGGCAGCATCTCGGTGTTCATCCAGAGGCCATTGGAGCCCACCTGGCTGAAGCGAAACTTCGACGGCGCGATCGGAAATCGGGTCTGACCGGCGGTCATGGTGGTGAGCCGCTGACCATTGCGCACCGACTCGGGCAAGTCCTTGTCGTACCACTCCTGCATCTTGGGCTTGTAGTCCCAGAGGTCCATTTGAGACGGGCCGCCGACCATGTGCAGATAAATGATATGCTTGGCCTTGGCCGGAAACTGCGGAGACCGGAGATCGGCACCCGCACCCACTTCGGCCAAACCACGTCCGGCCGCCCCACCGAGCAACGAGGCCAATGCCGCGTGGCCCATGAGATTCTTGCCGCGGCCGAGGAAGTGTCGGCGGTTCTCGAGCGCTCGGAATTCCTGAAAGAGGTTCATCGTAGGAAAGTCTCTGGGGGTTACTTGTTGAGAACGGCGTCGAGGTTGAGGAGCTGATTGGCCACCAAGGTCGTGGCCGCCAAAAGCGGTTCTCCGGCCGTGAGGTCCGGCTTGGAATCGCCCACGCGCACGAGACGACCGGCGTCTTCGGGATGCTGGCGGTAAAACGCCAAGGCCTGGGTGTAGCCCTCGCGGACCACCACCGCCTCGGAGGCGTCCAGCGGACGGGACAGAAGCCGTCGGGCCAAGAAATCAACGACCCGGTCGGGTTGGTCGTTCCCGGAATCGCGCAAGGCCAGCGAGGCCAGGAATCGCGCGGCCTCCACGAACTGCGGGTCGTTGAGCGTGGCCAGCGCCTGCAGGGGGGTATTGGTGCGCTCGCGGCGGACGCTGCACGACTCGCGGCTCGGAGCGTTGAAGAGATCCATCAAGGCCGGCGGTGACGCGCGCTTCCAGAACGTGTAGAGCGAGCGCCGATACAGGCTCTCACCCGCGTCCGGAACATACCGCTTGGTGTTGCTCTCGGGCATGGCCACGGCCTCCCACACACCCTCGGGCTGGTAGGGCTTCACGCTGGCCCCGCCCACCTTGTGAACGAGCAGTCCGCCGGCGGCTAAGGCATAGTCGCGGACCATCTCCGCATCCATGCGGAAGCGCGGACCCCGGCTCATTAACCGGTTGGCCGGA
>SXXZ01000351.1 GCA_005789375.1 Verrucomicrobiales bacterium
AAGCGCCCGATTCACTTGGTCACCGGCACGCCGCCTAAGACGGCCTGCATGACACTGAAAAACACATCGGTGTTGTCGATCGTTCCACGGAACAGGCTCGCGCCACGTCCTTCGGCATAGACCGGAATATCCGAGGCGGTGTGAACCGCTGAGCTACCGGCTCCAGCGCTAGGCACCTGACCGGTGACGAGGAACATTCCGTTGGTGTCCCGGTTGATAGGGCCCGCCGGGTAGGTGTTCAAGGGGGCGACCTTGCCGAAGGGCTGCTGGCTGTCTTGCAGCGGCAGCGGATTGGTCAGCCAGTTTTCGTAGCGGTCGGCGTTGCCGGCGTAGCCGATGAGCATCTTGTTGTCCGGATCGGTGGTGGTCGGATAGCCGTCATCCGCCATCGTGTAGACCGGGAAACCAGCGCTCTCATAAACACCCACAACAGCCTCGCGAATCGCGTTGTTGGTGTTGCCGATGCCTTGGGACAGTTCGGTGAGCTTGGCGTTGGTGACGCGGGAGGCACCGATGATGTTGATGCCGGCGCACTCATGGTCGGCGCAAACGACGATCAACGTGTCGGGGTCGGTGGCCAAAAATGCCCGGGCGGTCGCGACGGCACGGTCAAACTCCAAGGTGTCCAGGATCCAGCGCTCGGTGTCCATGGCATGGGCCTGCTTGTCGATCGAGGCGGCTTCCACCATTAGGGTGAATCCGTTTTTGTTCTTCGAGAGAACTTGCAGGGCCTTGGCGGTCATCTCGTCGAGCATGGGCTGGTCGGGGAAGCCGAAATCATCCACGACGCTCGAAGCGCCGCGGCGCTTGTCGATCTTGTCCTTGGCCACGTTCATGTTCGAGAACGAGAACAGTCCGAGGAGGCGGGTGGTGTTCGAGGGCAGGAGGTCGAGCGAGGTCTTGTCTGGCGCATAGTTAAAACCCGCCTTGATGAAGTCGCTCAGCAAATCGCGTGAGGGATCGGAGGCACCCGCTGGGACTCCCCAGCGGCTGGCGATATCTGTCGGCAAAACGTAGTCACTGGAGGTGGCGCGAGCCGATCCATTGGTGCCGGCGCCCAAAAACCATTTACGTCCGCCGCCCAAGAGCACACGGAGGCCGCGGTTGGTCACGCCCTCGTCGAGGTATTGATCGCAGATGCCGGTGCCGGCGCCGCGGTTGGAGGTGTGGATGGCGAAGGCGGCCGGAGTCGCGTCGAACACATCGGCCGTGGTGACAATGCCCATGGTCTTGCCCGAGGTCCGCAGCAGGTAGGCGCCCATGTATTCGATGCGGGGGTTGTCAAAAAACGCAGCCGTGTCGTCGGGGAAGACGCCCTCTTCATTGTTGTTGGCCTTGTTGCCTGTAGAGTAGCAGTGGGCACCCGGGGCGGAATCCGTGATGATCGAGTTCAACGAGTGAGTCTGGGCGATCGCCGTGTAAGGCATCGAATCGATGGCCATCTTGGAGTTGGATTTTCCGAGTTGCACCCCCTGGCCCATGATCCGCGCGGCCGTTCGGTGAGCGATCCCGAAGCCATCGCCGATCAGGTAGATAACATTCTTGGCGCGCCGACCCTGAGGAACGGCAGCAATGACCTCGAAATTACCAAAAGCTTGCACGGTCTTTCCATCCGACTGGGTGGCCGACACGCTGAAGGTGTGGATGCCCGGCTTGGTGTTGGAGTAGGCCCGGAAGGCAACTTGAACACTGTTGGTCACGGTGACCCTGTCTGCTTTTGTGATGGTCAGCGACGCGTCGCTCACGGGAGCGCCGTCCACAGAAAACACGGAGCCAGTGATCGTGGTTCCGGCATCCGGCCGAACGGTTGCCGCCAAATCAAAACGTTGTCCGGCGAAGAACCGGGCGATGATCGGAGGTGTGGTGTCGCCGAAGCTGAACAAGGCGCTTGGCGGAGTGAGTCGGGAGACCGTCGGATCAGCGGAGGCGGTTCCGAGGGTGCCCAGGGTTGCTGCGCAGAGGCCCAGCGAACCCACTAGTCGGGTTAGGGATTTTTTCATGAGTTTGAGTTTGTACGGATGAGTACACGGGTTCGCCCAGTGGCGGCCGTGGTTTCAGCGTCGGAGGCCCTCCGAAGCAGAAAGGGGGTTGGTCGGTGCGGTTTCGCCGCGAATTTCGGGCGTTGAGGCCGTCGAGGTGGAGTTGTCGCGGTCCAGATGGAGGCGGACCAATGAGTGCCGTCCATCCGGTTCTTCGCGGTCGCCCACCTCCAGTCGACCGGTCAACAGGAACAAACCATTCGAATGCGGGGTCAGAGGCTGGTGACCGCGGGGAAGGAGCACTCGAACGACGGTGGGCGGCAGGTCTTCGGCCAAGCCGAACTCCACTTCGTTGCTAACCAGAGGCATCGGGGCCAGCATTAAGGTCCAGGGAGTGGGACGGCTTTGTTTGACTTGGTATCCGAGAATTCGGACCCGTTGGCCGGCAAGCTCCAGCAGGCGCGGTGAGAACTCCAAGCCCTTAGGCCCGATCGGGTTTCGGAAAAGCTCGTCAAAACGCAGGTCGGAAACACCGGCCGGGGCCTTTGGTAGCTGATCTATCCACGATTTTAGAGCCTCGGTGGGATGGCTGCGGGCAAGCACCTTGGCGGAAACCGGGCCGTTGGTGGCGTTGCTGCCTCGCGGACGTCGGATGGGGGTAGCAGACTCCGCTACGACGCCTTCGCCGAAACCCATTAAAAGGGCCAGAAGGGTGCAAACGGCAGCTTGCCGCCCAAAAAGCGAGCCGGGGTAATCCATAGATTCACCGTGCAGTGAACCTGTTACCGAGAAGTGTCCGTTCGGACAACGGTGGGTGACCTTTCAGTGCCCGTCGGGTGGCGGTGTTTCCCGAATGCCATTTAAGAGGGCTTGCCCTGTGCCTACAGGCCGCTGGCCTCAAGCCAAGGCCGGGCCAAACGATTCAAGAGCAGGCCGGCGATGCGGAAGCCCATGCGCCGCCGTTCGGGCAGATGGCGATCGAAGACGGCGTTGTATTCGACTGCGGGCACAGCACCTCGGCGGCGTTTAAATTCGCCCGCCCCGGAGCTGTAGTTGAGCAGTTGCTTCCGATCATTCACCTCGCGGTGGAGGCCGAGAAAGAGCTGTCGATAGAGGCCCGATTCCGCTGGCAATGCGGTGTCGTAGCCGATGAAAGGAACCGTCGTGATGGTGTGGTCGATGGTGAAGTATCCCCAAATACCGACCAATCGGCCCAAGCGATCACGAAGGCCGTGAAACTCCAGCCAGCGGTCGCGGATCGCTGCCCGGACAAAGGCCTCGTCATAGTGCGGATTCAGTCGGGAATGCTTGTCCAGGTAGAGCATTCGGTAGAGCTCAGCAATACGGGCTGCATCGGAGTCTAAGATCTCCGAGGGATGGACCCATCGGTAGCGGGTGTCACCGGCGAACTCCTTGCCGTCTCGGCGCAGCGTCGATGTGCCTCTCAAGGGCCTTTGACGGGCGTCAAAACAATAGACGATCCGACTGGTCAGCAGGCGGTAACCCTGTTGGACGAGCTGATCGGCCAGTCCCGGGGCGCCGACCTCGTCGACATTCCTCAGCACCACCGCATGCTCAGGGAACTCCCGCACCAACGAGCGGGTGATGGCCCCTACCGATCCTAAAAGCCCCTCAGGCACAGGGTTGGTCGAGAACATCCAACTGTTCCATTGAACGGTACGATCGGCCATGGCACCGCGCAGGATTGCCTCAAAGGCCACCAGACCGAGTCGTGCAGCCAGTCGCAGGGGACCGCTGGAAAAGTGGTTTAATTCGGCCCGCGGATAGTCGAGATATTGGGTCATCAGCGACACCGGATAAGAGTCGGTGCGTCGGCGATCGTGCACCGTGATGGGGCAACCGAATGCGCCATGGGACACCCAACCCGCGCGACCATTTAGGTTCATCGCCGGGCGGAATGTTTCACCCACAACTCGCCGCCAGTAGGCGGGTGCCCCGAAGTCACCGCCTCCGATGGCTCGGACGGCTTTGGTGGACCAGAGAACCTGCGCCGAGGGCTCAGGCGGTAAGGTGTGCAATGTGAAAGCTGCCATAGGTGTGGACGCGATCCCGGCGGTGGCAATCGGCGGCCAGAGCCCGATCGTACCTAATCAATTCACCCACGCGGGTCGGGCTTCCTTGGTAGCTCACACGCACCGGATCCACGAAATCAACGGAGACACCCCCGGATCGCCACAAAATCTGAGCACCTGCACTGGCCCGATCCACAATAGCCTGCCACTCGTCGGCCAATGCCTCGGGATGCCGGTGGCTCAACCAGTCCATGTGATCGAGGAGCACGAATCGAGACAGGGGGCGGGTATGTTGGCGCAAAAAGCCGGTGAGGCTGTTGGTGTGGGTCTCGATCCGGTCGGCCAAACCGTCCTTCAGTCGTTGGAAGTTCGGTTCGCGCAAGTACTCCGGGCAGCAGTCCCGGGTGTAGCGTCCAAAAAGGTAGAGGCGCCAGAAGTAGTTGTCGGCCACTGGTAGTCGTGTGCAAACCGTCTCCACACAGTCCTCCATGAAGGCCGCGATGTCTTGCCCGCAGGTCCGCTCCAAGTGATCCCTCTGAGCCGCAGGAACTCCCAAGAGGCTCAATGCGAAATCGGAGCGCAGGGCGCGGCGTATGGACGGCCGCCAGAACTTCTCACGGACCCGCCCGAAATAAATGGCGCGTTGTTCCTCCAGAGATCCGGCCGAAAATAGGCTTCGCAAGTCATCCAAGACTCCGGCCATCCGGAAGTAGCGCATCATGGACTTGGCAAAAACCCCGGTGGTGCCTCGGTGATAGAATGAGTCCGAAGGTTTGCGTCGCGCAAAAAAATGGGTTCGATCATCCCAGTACTCGCGGGCGGACAAAGGAAGGTCCCGCCGTAATCGTTGTTGGTACCAGGCCCGAAATGCGGGGGTTCCGCCGTCACCGAAGATCGCAAAAAACTCGTCGTGTTCGAGATTTCGGATGCCGGCCAACTTGAGCTCCAGCAAGGCATTCTGGCGGAAGTTCATGTCTACGGCATGGATCCGCCGAGGTCCGTCGAGCGCGTAGTCCAAAGCATTGCAGCCCGCCGAAGTGATTAGAACCAACTCATCTTCGGCACCCAGACTTAGGACTTCTCGATCGAGCCGAGGATCCTCCCAACAGGTGTTGTAGACCAGATAGTTCCCGTGGACATAGTTGAAGAGGGTTTCTGTTGTCCAATTGGCCAGGGTTCTCATGCGATTGCTCAGCTTAAAGTCTATCGGATCGGTCAACGGCCCGGCAACGCCTTCGATTCAATGACTCGGAAATGTCACGCCAATGAAGCCTTTTGGACGCATAGGGAGAACAGTCTTGGGTTTATGGGGATTGTTTCCTCCAGAATTTCTCTCTGGGTGATCAGAAAATACGCTGCGTTCGCCCTTGCTGCTCTGCGGCGAGAGGGGATGTGCCATGGCTTGAGTCAATTAGTCGTCCAATGGTCTTTTGATCGTCGACACGGCCTGTCGGCATTCCTTCCTCGGGAAGTCCGCTATGAATCCAGCGAGCCTGAGTTTCGGATATCCGATGCCATGCAGTATCAGGGGGTCGATCCGCGACTGGCGCTGGAGACCTTGAACGGGCTGCCGATGGAATTACGTTCAAGCGCGACGTTTGTGGACTACGGTTGTGGGAAAGGCAGGGGACTGGCCGTGGGTATTCTTGCCGGATTTCGCCAACTCATCGGGGTCGAAGTTTCCCGCGATCTGGCGACTCTGGCCGAACGAAACCTTCAAACACTTCGAATGAGGCATCCGGGGGTTCGCATCGAGCTTCACACCATGGATGCCGTCCGCTTTCAGCCTCCAGAAGGTCCGTTGGTGGTGTTTCTGTACAACCCTTTCGTGGGTTTGACTTTGGAGCGCGTGGTTCAACGCCTCGCAGACCATGCGACCCGTAGCCCGGTCCATGTGGTCTACATTAATCCCCGGGGGCGCTCAGCCTTCCTGGATCATGGATTCCGGCAATGCGCCGCCTGGCCTGACTCCCAAGCACTCGTGTTCGAATCAGGTCTGGCGTCGAAGGCTTTGCAGTTCCGCGGCCTGGGTTCTCCGTTCACGAGTACCAGGTTCAGTGCTCCGGAACAGGGGCAAATCCTCCGAGAGTGAGCCGGTCTCTTGTACCGGGTCTATGGGGGTTGGTCGGCGGGCTGAGAGTTCGGACCTCCGCATCCGTGTCCGGTCAGCGGTGGAGTCACCGCCCACCGTAGGGTTGTTCAGGGGGATGTTTTTTGAGTCGTCGAGCCTCAGTAAATGGATGTTGCCTTCGAAATCTTCGGCCAGAGCGGTGCAACTCTCCACCCAGTCGCCGCAGTTGAGGTATTCGAAGCCCTGGACCGTCCGGATTTCAGCTCGGTGGATGTGGCCGCAAATGACGCCCTCGACACCCGCCTGACGCGCTAATCGTACCATGGCCTCTTCATACTGTGTGACGTAGCGGACGGCGCCCTTGGCTTGGAATTTCAAGTAAGCGGCCACCGACCAATATCCGAATCCCATCCGACGTCGGAGTCGGTTGAAGTGCAGGTTAAATTCGAGAATCCAGTCGTAAAGACGGGCTCCCACGCGCTCGAGCAGTCGGTTAAAGAGGACTAATCCATCGAGTTGGTGGCCGTGAAGCACGAGATAACGACGCCCGTCCAAACCTTCGTGAATGGCCCGTTCCACCAGGCGCACTCCACCCAAGTTTAAACCCAGAAATTGCTCCATGAATTCATCATGGTTCCCGAAAACATAGGTGACTTGGGTCTGTTTGCGGTTCATCCGCAGGATTTTCTGGATGACCGTATTGGCATCGCTGCTCCAAAGCCATCGCCGTCGGAGCTCCCAGCCATCGATGATGTCACCCACCAGATACAGGTGGCGGCATTCGTGGTTGTGCAGGAACGACAGTAAAAGATCCGCCTGGCTATGCTTGCTCCCGAGGTGAAGGTCCGAAATCCAGATGGCGTTGTACTTCATGAGGTCGGGCGGCTTCGATGGGACGAAGGCATGTCTGTGATCTTGCTAAAGGTCCCGCCTGCCAAGTCCAAGCTGGAAACGGGTCGTCACCTGAAATTTTCCGTTGTGAATCCTGTTCGATGCCATCGGTGGAGGGTGTGACGGAAGAGCTTTCTCGGTGGTCACGTCTATAAGAATGGGAAGTTGGCAGTAAAGAGAACAGGACGTTGGTCGTCTTTACGGGAAAAACATCCAAGCGTCATGCAGTTGTCACATGAGCTCCGGAAAATGGTGGGACTTGAAGTGCTCAGAACCGGTTTTGGTTACAACCGAGCGCGGCAGGTTATAAATTATGAAAACTCGTCGAATCCCAGCATGGCTGATCCTTTGGATCACCCTTACTTCCGCGCTGATCGGCACTCAGGTCCGAGGCGAAACCAACCGCATCACAGGTTACCTGTACGGCAGCCACAACTGGGTGGCGACGAACACGTACATTTTGACGGGCTTCACGTACGTGATGAGCAACGCCGTCTTGAACATCGAGGCGGGCACGGTGGTCAAGGGAGCCTCCGGGACGGGAACCTCGACCAGTGCGGCGAATGACTTCGGCTGCTTGTTTGTTTGCTCCGGTGGCAAGCTCAACGCCAACGGCACGCCGAATCGGCCCATCATCTTTACGGCGGTGGCCGACGATGTGAGCGATTCCGGTGATCTGCCTTTCCCGACGCGTGGTTTGTGGGGTGGCATTGTTCTCTTTGGTAACGCCCGGTTGAACAACCCTGGTTGGACCACCAACAACGTGTCGTACGACATCTATGAAGGACTGCCCGACCTCGCGGTGACCAACGCTGTGAGCGGCCAGATCGACTACTTGCACCGCTATGGTGGCAGCAATGACGACGATAATTCTGGTTCGATGCGCTACGTCTCGGTGCGGCACGGCGGCAAGAAGCTGACGACCGACAAGGAGATCAACGGTTGGTCGTTGTGCGGCGTAGGCCGAGGCACGGTGGCGGACTATCTGGAAGCCTACTGCATTGCCGACGACGGGTTCGAGTTCTTCGGTGGTTCGGTGAACACCAAGCACTTGGTGGCCGCTTTCTGCGACGACGACGGGTTTGACACCGACATGGGCTACAATGGCCAGAACCAGTTCTGGTTCGGGATCCAAGAGCCGACCGCCAAGGACAGTGGCTCGGAACAAAACGGGCAGCCGCAGTCTCCGGACGTGCGGGTGGCCGGAGCGTTGCCGCTGTCGAACTACACGATCCGCAATGCGACGATGATCGGCGCTGGCACAACTACGACAGGCAACGATGCGTTGCGGTTCCGTCAGGAAAACAAGGCGCGTTGGTACAACTCAGTGATCACCGATTTCGGTGGAGTCCGGGTGCGGATCGACGACGACGGTGTTTCGACTCCGGACGTGAAGAACAACCTGTTCTGGGGATTCAAGAGCGGATCCAACGAAGACTACGGCAAGGAGTACGTGCCGGCCGAGAGCAACCCGGTGGCCGATCCGAAGCTTCGTTCGATCAGCCGTGCGGCCGACGGTAAGCTGGATCCGAGGCCGACCCCGGGTAGCCCGGTGTTTGAAGGCGCTATGAGCACGCCGACCGACGGCTTCTGGAGCGCCGCCGACTACAAGGGCGCCTTTGATGTGGATGACAACTGGGCTCACGGCTGGACGGGGCTCAGCGCCGACGGTTTCTTCCCGGCGCGCGACAACGTGTTTTACGTCAGCACCCCGCACTTGTACGGCACCTACAATTGGTCTGCGACCAATGTCTACATCCTGACGGGTTTCACCTACGTCATGAGCAATGCGGTTCTGAACATCGAGCCGGGCACGGTCATTAAGGGTGTTTCGGGAAGCGGCTCTTCCACCAGTGCTGCCAACGACTTCGGCTGCCTCTTTGTTTGCCGCGGCGGCAAAGTCAACGCCAACGGCACGCCGAACAACCCCATCATCTTCACTGCCGAGAACGACGATGTGAGCGACGCGGGCGACCTGCCCTTCCCGACGCGCGGTCTTTGGGGTGGCATCGTCCTCTTCGGCAACGCCCGGTTGAACAACTCGGGATGGACGACCAACAATGTCTCCTACGACATTTACGAAGGTTTGCCTGACTTGGCGGTCACGAACGCGTTGACCGGCCAGATCGATTATTTGCACCGCTTTGGCGGGACCAATGACGACGACAGTTCAGGTATTTTCCGATATGTCTCGGTGCGCCACGGCGGCAAGAAGTTGACGACCGACAAGGAGATCAACGGTTGGTCGTTGTGCGGCGTGGGCCGAGGCACGCTGGCTGACTATTTGGAAGCCTACTGCATCGCTGACGACGGGTTCGAGTTCTTCGGTGGTTCGGTGAACACCAAGCACTTGGTGGCCGCCTTCTGCGACGACGACGGGTTCGACACCGATCAGGGCTACAACGGTCTGAACCAATTCTGGTTCGGAATCCAGGAGCCAGGAGCTAAGGACAGTGGTTCGGAGCAAAACGGCCAGCCTCAGTCGCCGGACGTGCGTGTTCCGGGAGCATTGCCCTTGGCCAATTATCTGGTGCGCAACGCGACGATGATCGGAGCGGGCACCAACTCGAGCGGCAACGATGCATTGCGGTTCCGTCAGGAGAACAAGGCGCGTTGGTACAACTCGGTGATCACCGAGTTCGGTGGAGTCCGGGTGCGGATCGACGACGACGGGGTGTCGACTCCGGACGTGAAGAACAACGTGTTCTGGGGATTCAAGAGCGGATCCAACGAAGACTACGGCAAGGAGTACGCGCCGACCAACAGCAACCAAGTGGTTAATCCGTTGCTGGGGGGCATCAGCCGCAAGCCCGACGGACAGTTGGATCCGACGCTGCGAGCCGGTAGTCCCGCATATGGCGTGCCGCAGACGGACACCCCGGGTCTGACGACGGTCAATTACACCGGCGCCTTCGGCTCCGAGAATTGGGCCCAAGACTGGACGGCCATGGACGCCGCTGGCTTCTTCAAGGCCACCAGCATCAAGCCGGTCGGGCCTTCGCTCTTGGATCTGGCTCCGGTTGCCAAATCTCAGACTATTTCTACATCCGAAGATACCGCCGTTGCGGTGACACTCGTGGGTAATGATCCCCAGTCGGATGCGCTGACTTACACCATTGTCACGGCGCCTGCTTTAGGATCGCTCAGCGGCACGGCCCCCAATTTGGTGTATACCCCCCGCGCCAACGCCAACGGCTCTGATTCATTCACCTTCAAGGTCAATGACGGTTCCTTTGATTCTGAGCTCGCGACGGTTGCAGTGACCGTAGCCCCAGTCGCCGACGCTCCCGTCGCCTCGAGTCAGGATGTGTCGGTGCGCGAGAGCACTGCCACTGTCATCAACTTGCAGGCCGTCGATGCAGACGGGGACGCCATCACCTACACGGTGATCTCACAACCGACCCTTGGTGTGCTCTCCGGTACTATCCCCAGCCTGACCTACACTCCGAAGCTCAATGCGCAGGGGAATGACACGTTCACTTTCAAGGTGACCGACGGAGCCCTGGAGTCCGCAGTGGTCACGGTTCGTATCACCATCGGCAACACGGCAGGCAACGTGATTAACGTGGCTGCAGGTTACTTGTACGGCACCCATAACTGGGTGGCGACGAACACGTACATTTTGACGGGCTTCACGTACGTGATGAGCAACGCCGTCTTGAACATCGAGGCGGGCACGGTGGTTAAGGGAGCCTCCGGCACGGGAACCTCGACCAGTGCGGCGAATGACTTCGGCTGCTTGTTTGTTTGCTCCGGTGGCAAACTCAACGCCAACGGCACGCCGAATCGGCCCATCATCTTCACGGCGGTGGCCGACGATGTGAGCGATTCCGGTGATCTGCCTTTCCCGACGCGTGGTTTGTGGGGTGGCATCGTCCTCTTCGGCAATGCCCGGTTGAACAACCCTGGTTGGACCACCAACAACGTGTCGTACGACATCTATGAGGGACTGCCCGACCTCGCGGTGACCAATGCTGTTAGCGGTCAGGTCGATTACTTGCACCGCTATGGTGGCAGCAATGACGACGATAGTTCTGGTTCGATGCGCTACGTCTCGGTGCGGCACGGCGGCAAGAAGCTGACGACCGACAAGGAGATCAATGGATGGTCCTTGTGTGGTGTGGGCCGAGGCACGGTGGCT
>SXXZ01000049.1 GCA_005789375.1 Verrucomicrobiales bacterium
CTCCTCAACTCAGCCGGTGAATGGGAACCCTACCCCTTCTGGCAGGAACGTCCGCTGGGTAAAATTTGGGTCATCACGGCCACCACGGCCACCACGGCGCTGCCAATACCCTCAGAGAATGGCTCCGAAACGGCAGTCACCCCATCGGTCCCGCTCAAGTCAGCGTTGACGGTTCAAGAGGCCCTAGAAAAAGTAGGTCAAGGCGGCCTCACCGCCTTGGAGGAAACGCCCGAGGGCACCCTCTATGGCCGCTCGATGATTGTTGCCGACCGAATGACCGATGGCCGCCTGATCTTGGCCAAGTGGGTCCGCCGCTTGACCCAGTGGCACGGACGCGAAGTAAGCCATGACGTCTTTATCGAGAACCTCAAGCCGGCCCTCGAAAAGCATCTGCTGCAACAGCGGCTCCCCGTAGTTCGTTGGGTCGAACACGAACAAGCCGTCACCGTACTGGTGAGCCTAGAACTCCAGACCATTAAGGTGCCCGTGGATCGTCATGGAGTGGCACTGTGGCGCCCGAAAGAACGCGAGGTGCTTTCGGCTGTCTGCGCGCGCTGCGAATGGACCGAGGTGTGCCGCGGGCTCTCGGCCGCCCCAGGCACCGCAATCACGTGGCGTCGCCTCGGGTTGGTCGATGCCCAGGGCAATCCGACCCGACGCGGGCGCGTGGTGAGTTTTTTCTCCGGCGGCGATGGTCTAGCCATCGCGGCCGCTCTGGAAGACACCACTTACCCATTGGAGGAACTGGTGTACGACCTGGCCAACCTCGACGCCGGATTCCGCTTCTGTGCCGACGGAGACCGCTATGGCGGTCAACTGGCCTTTGCTTGCCGCAAGGCCTATGGCCCCGCGTCGATCGATGGATACCTAGAGACCGGGCTACCCCTCAAGTATGGCACCGGAGCCGAAACGGTAGTCCGCAGGATCCATGAAGACCCGGCCTGCAAGGTGCGCTTTGTGAGCGAAGTGCTCGGTACCGGCGACATCGATCGCATGATCATCGAGTGGCGAAGCTTACTGCGGCAAATCGCCCATGCGGCTCCGCTAGAATGGCCCCGGTGGACAGAGCTTCAGGCCATGGCCAAGCCCCTCTTGCATGAGGTGCATTCCCCCACCGAGACCATCCTACCCCCGCTCGAATACGCGCAAACCAAACGCATCGACCATCGCTTGATTCTGAGGCGGTCCTGACAACCCGGTTCCTGAACCTCAAACCCAACGCCATGATCCACGTCCCTCCTCTCCGACCTCGGCGATCCATCGACGGCATTTCCGCAGTGCTCCTGCCCTTCCATCCCGACGGCCGCCCCGACCGGGAAACCTGGGCCGCGCTCGTCGAGCGGACCTGGGCAGCCGGACTCACCCCCGCCGTCAACATGGACACCGGCTACGCCAACTTGTTGAGCCCGTCCGAGCGCGCAGAGTTCCTCGCCGAAACGGGTCAAATGGCCCGGGGGCGACGCTTCATCGCCGGCACTTACATTGAGGGCCTCGACCGAGACCCGGCCACCGTGTACGCCCGTGAGGCCTCGGTCATTCAGTCGGCCGGGGGCACTCCCATCCTATTTCCCTGCTCCGCCACTCAACACTGGGATCGGGAGCAAACCGTGTCGCTGTTCCGATCCGTCGGACAAGCCGTGCCGCAGTTTCTTGGTTTCGAGCTCGGTACGATGTTCGTGCCCTTTGGCCGGATCTGGGACTTAGACACCTTCCGGGCCTTGCTCGACATCCCCCAATTGGTGGGTGCCAAGCACAGTTCCCTCAGCCGGGACTTGGAGTGGCAACGGCTGGCGGTGCGCGACGCCGTCCGCCCCGAGTTTCGTGTGTATACGGGCAACGACTTGGCCATCGATCTGATCCAATGGGGCAGCGACTACTTGTTGGGTTTGTCGGCCTTCCATGTCGAAGCCTTCGCGGCCCGAGACCGCGCCTGGGAACTGGGCGACGGACGTTTCTTCGAATTGAACGACTGGCTGCAATACTTGGGCATGATTGCCTTCCGCGCCCCAGTGCCCGCCTACAAACACACCTGCGCCCAGTTCCTCAAGTTGCGGGGAGTTATTCCGTGCGACGCCCCTCACCCACGCGGAGCCCAGCGTCCCGACTCGGACATCCCGCTTCTGGCCGACCTCGCGGCGCGCCTGGAGGCCCTGACGACCGAATTCGCCCACAGTTCAAACTCGTCAGCATCGGGAGACATCCACCAGAAAACCCGATAAGGTCTCCCGCGTGCCGGACATTGTTCTGTCCACCCTCAACGCGAAGTATCTCCACGCCTCCTTCGGGCTGCGCTGCCTCATGGCCAATTTGGGGCAGCTACAGTCGCGGGCTAAAATCCTGGAGTTCGACATCAACCAGCGTCCGTTGGAGATCGCCGAAGCCCTGCTGGAGGCTGCCCCAAAAATCCTCGGATTGGGCGTCTATGTCTGGAACGCAGGCCCAACGCTTGAACTGCTCGGCATCCTCCGCCGCCTGCGTCCCGACCTCAAGGTCGTGCTCGGAGGGCCCGAGGTGAGCTATGAATGGGACCAGCAGCCGATCATCGGACTGGCCGATCATGTGATCACCGGCGAGGCCGACCTCGCCTTCGCCTCACTCTGCCAAAACCTGCTGTCAGCAACCGACCCGCGACCGCCCAAGCTCATCGCCGCACCCGTGCCCGATGTGGCGGCCTTGGCGCTGCCCTACGATCTTTACGACGCACGGGACATCGAGCACCGGGTGGTTTACGTCGAAGCTTCTCGGGGGTGCCCCTTCACTTGCGAGTTCTGCCTCAGCTCCCTGGAGATCCCCGTGCGGCAATTCCCATTGGATCCCTTTCTGGTGGCGATGCAGCAACTCCACGACCGAGGCCTGCGCCGCTTCAAATTCGTCGACCGGACCTTCAACCTGAACCTCGCCACCAGTCGGCGGATCCTTGAATTCTTCCTCGAACGGCTGAGCCCTGAACTCTTCGTCCATTTCGAAATGATTCCGGACCGCCTTCCGGCAGAATTACGCGAGTTGATCGCCCGATTCCCGGCGGGAACGCTGCAGTTTGAAGTGGGAATCCAGACCTTTGATCGGCAGGTCGAGGCCCGAATCAGCCGACGTCAGAACCACGATCGACTCTCCGACAACTTCCAATGGCTCCGTCAGCACAGCGGTGTTCACTTGCATGCCGACCTCATTGTGGGTTTACCCGGCGAAACCCTGGAGTCCTTCGGACAAGGCTTTGATCGATTGGTCGGACTCGGGCCCCAGGAAATTCAGGTTGGTATTCTCAAGCGCCTGCGTGGGACCCCCATCATCCGGCACGATGCGGAGTGGCAGATGATTTACAATCCCCATCCGCCTTACGAGGTGCTCTCTACGCGCACCATGAACTTCGGCACGCTGGCCCGCTTGCGACGCTTCGCTAAGTTTTGGGACCTCTTCGGCAACAGCGGTAATTTCGTGGAGAGCCTTCCCATGCTGTGGGCTTCCGGTCGCAGGCCCGCTCCAGCCAACGGCGGATTAAACCCGGAGCAATCCCCAGTGGGTGATGTGCTCACAGTCGCTGTGCTTCCGACGGGTTTATCCGTAAGAGATTCCGAGGCTGAATCTCCAACCCAGCAGAACTCTGCAACAGCGGGCTCGCCCTTTGAGGCCATCCTCGCTTGGAGCGATGGGCTCCATGCACAGGGTGTGAAGGGCCACGGTATCGCCCTGCCCCGGCAATACGAACTGCTGTGGCGCTGGTCAGTGGAGGTGTCTGGGATTTGCGCAGAAGTGTTCGGGCCCGCACTGGCGCGTGATTACCGTCGCCCGGGTCGAACCGACCTGCCCACTTGGTTGATCCCATTTGCCGGTTCCGAAGCAACCTTTCGCCGCCCTGCCCGTCTGCCCCGCCGACAGTCGCGGCACCTTGGGGCTCCGAGCCAATCCTAGCACTGGGAGTGCAGCGACCCAGCCTCGGGCTATTTCTGATCTCGCCCACCCGAATTAGCCGAGCGGGACCACCGGACGGTACCAGTTGTCGCGCTGGACCGGCTCGAAACCCAATTCTGAGATCAACCGCTTCATGTCGGAAACTCCCATGCGGAAAGTCGTGCCCGCCGAGCTGACCACGTTTTCTTCGATCATAATCGACCCTAAATCATTGGCTCCATGGAGCAAGGCTACCTGCCCTACCTCGGGTCCCTGGGTCACCCAGGAACTCTGCACACTGGGAATATTATCGAGGTAAATCCGGGCCAGCGCCTGCATGCGCAAGTACTCATGGGAACCCACGGTCGTGGCCTTCAGAACTGTGTTCTCTGGTTGGAACGTCCAAGCGATGAACGCCGTGAAGGCTCCGCCATTGAGCCGCCCCTGCTCCAGCGCTTCAGCATAAGCAACCGACCGTTCTGAGGGATTCGCTCCGGCTGTCAGGCGCCCCGAGTCTACCAAGCGCTGCAAGGACACATCCTGCTGAGCGCGAACCACCTCCAAGTGCTCGATACGCTCTTCGACCGTCTCCACATGGCCAAACATCATCGTCGCAGAACTGGCCAGCCCCAGTTTGTGAGCGATATCCATAACCCCCATCCACTGGGTGGTGTTGGCCTTGAGTGGCGCGATGCGCTGACGAACGCGATCCACGAGGATCTCACCGCCACCCCCGGGCAGGCTCCCCAAACCGGCCGACACGAAGTCTCGAAGGACCGTCTCGACCGGTTCATTAAAAAACTCTGAGAAGGCTACAAACTCGCTCGGACTGAACCCGTGAACATTAAATCCGGGGTACTTCGTGCGAACATGGTGCAGTAAATCCAGATACCATTGCTTGGTCAGCTTCGGATGGTGACCGCCCTGCATGAGCATTTGTGTCCCACCCAGCGCCAAGGTTTCCTCGATCTTCCGGTCGAGTTCGTCGAGTGTGATGACGTAGGAATCGGCATCTTTCTCACTCCTCCAGAAGGCGCAGAACTTGCAGTAGACGTTGCAAACGTTGGTGTAATTGACGTTGCGGTCCACGATGTAGGACACGGTCTCCGCCCCGCGCCCGCCCAGCGCACGACCACGGGCCAACCGACGACGACGATCCGCCAAAGCGCCCAACTCCGACAAGGGCAGCGAGTACAGAGCTAGTGCCTCCTGAGCATCGATCCGCCCCCCTTCCCAAACCCCCTGAAGCAGAGCATCCCGTGAAGAATCCAACACCATGTCCGGAGCCTACGCCCGAACCGCCCGAGGACAAGCAAACCCAGTTTTCCTAAGGAACTCTGGGAGGGGCAGTTGGCGGCTTTACCCGGGAGAGGCTTCCGCTACGGTTTGGTTCTATGCCCTTGCCCCCATTGCTGATCACCGCTTTATTGATGGGCCTCCTTGCCCAAACCGGTTTAGCCAAGCAGGGAATGCCTTCCGGAAATCGGCACCCCGGCATGAGCGGAGCCTCGGCCGCCATTTTTCTCGATGCCGGCCGTGTGGTGGTTGCCAGCGATGAGGACAATCGGTTGCGCGTGTACGACCCATCGACCAGTCAGCCGGCGATCACGGCGTGGGATGCCTCGCCTTGGCTACACCTCAGCGGCCGCAATCTGGAATGTGACTTGGAGGGGGCTGCGCGGGTGGGGAATCGGATTTATTGGATCGGCTCCCATGGCCGCAATAAAGACGGCAAGTACCGCTCCAACCGGCACCGCTTTTTCGCCACCGAGGTGACGGAGACGCCCCAAGGCCCCCAACTGCGCATCATCGGGACTCCCTGCTCCACCTTGGTCACTGCCCTACTGACCAACGCCGCATTGGCTTCGCTCCATCTGGACACCGCGGCGGCGCTGCCTCCGGATTCCAAAGGAGGGCTCAGCATCGAAGCGCTCGCAGCCCGACCCGACGGCTCCCTATGGATTGGATTCCGTGGTCCGCTCGCCCAGGGAAAGGCCTTACTTATGCCCTTGTTGAACCCCAATGCGGTTCTGGAAGGACATGCCCCGCATTTCGGCCCTCCGACCCGTCTGGATTTGGACGGACGCGGCCTGCGAGACATGGCCTGGACGGGCTCTGAATGGATCCTGGTTGCCGGGGCGACCGGGGGGGAGCAGAAGGGAACGCGGATCTTCCGCTGGAGTGGCGAGGGCCGTTCACCCAGCGCTTTGGACCTACCTGGCCTCAAGAACTTGCACATCGAAGCCGTCGCCGTGCCCTCAGAAAAACCGGTTCGCCGACTGCTCCTGTGCAGCGACGACAGCAACCTCACCTCCATCGGCACCCCATCGTTCCGCAGCTACTGGATTGATCTGCCATCCGCCACTGAAGCAGGCGCCTCGGGGCACTGAGGGCTTCACTGAGATTGCTCCAAGGAGGGATGACCCCTCTGGTCATGGATGGGGAGAAAACCTCTGCTAGAGCAACCGACCCTGGCCGGTTCGAGCCATGGTAAGCCCCAGCTTGCGGTAGGCCTTTTCGGTGCAAATACGGCCTTGAGGAGTGCGCTGGATATAGCCTTCGAGAATCAGGTAAGGTTCATACACCTCTTCGATCGTGTCAGGCTCTTCACCGACCGCCACCGCCAAAGAACTCACCCCGACAGGGCCGCCGGCAAACTTCACAATCACCGACTCGAGGATGCGCGTGTCCATCTCGTCGAGACCGTCCTTGTCGATCTCCAAGATCTCGAGGGCCTTGTTGGCAATCTCTTCGGTGATCCGACCATCGGCGCGGACCTGCGCATAATCACGCACCCGTCGCAGCAGGTTCCCCGCAATACGAGGCGTGCCCCGGCTGCGGCGGGCAATCTCCATGGCACCCTGTGGCTCGGTGTCCACGCGCATTAAGCCAGCACACCGTTGCACAATTCCCTGCAACTGTTCGGCCGTGTAGTAGTCGAGCCGTTCCCGAATGCCGAAGCGGGTCAGGAGCGGGGCACTGAGCAGGCCACTGCGCGTGGTGGCTCCGATCAGCGTGAAGCGCGGGAGGCTCAAGCGAACGCTGCGGGCGTTGGGCCCTTGGTCGATGATGATGTCGAGTTTGAAGTCCTCCATCGCCGGATAAAGGTACTCCTCGATGGTCTTCTGAAGACGATGAATCTCATCAATGAAG
>SXXZ01000352.1 GCA_005789375.1 Verrucomicrobiales bacterium
CCCACAGCGTCCCGCACCTCCAATCGGTCTGCCCAGCAGCGTAATTCGAGGGCTCCGATGCGTTCGGTCCACAGTGTGAAACCGGGTCGCCCGCGGAGCCTTCGTCGCAAGGCTACTGGACTCCGTTCGGTGGCGGGCCGATCTCCCGTCGCCACCACGAGCAACCGCGGATTTACCTGCGCCAGAAACGCCTCGGACGCAGCCTCACCTGAGGCAGGGATGCCCGTAATGAGAACATCGGCTGCCAGCGAAGCGCCCTCGCGTCGAATCAAGGCCTTTTGACCGTCAGGCCCCAGGTCTGGAGCCAACAAAATCCTCCAACCGGCCGCATCCATCAAAAGAACCAACGCACCATCGTCTGCACGCGAGAAAGAGTCTGAGTCGTCCGGATGGAGCACCGTGATTGCACCGATGGAACGGCCGCGTTGAACCCGCTGAAAGGGAACTCCATTAGACTTTGCCAACCCGTCTAAACCTCGGAATAGCGGTGAACGCATCCGACCCACTGGAAGGATGAGTTGATGCGGCGGCGCACTGGTCATCAATACGGGCACCCCTCCCAGATGACGAACATCCCCATGAGATACAGCCAGAGTCGACACACGATCGACTCCCCGCGATTGCAGCCACGGCAACACCACTGCCTTGGCAGCGGCCGCGTCTCCGGTATCCAACAGCAGGTCCGCAGAGCTTCCTGGCCGGTCGATCCACACTGCCTCGCCCGATCGGAACACCATCACAGTGGCCGCTGGTTCACCGATGTGAGGCGCACCCACCATGAGCACGAGCCACAGAGCCGCCGCCCCCCACCAGAGCTGTCGACGACGCTGGGTCTCAAGGCAGCCCGAAGCCGCAACAACCCAGAGGATCGTATAGGGAACCCACACCCAGCTCCCCGGCGATGCAGCCGACCACCAGCCTCCAGGAACCGCCTCACAGGCGCGGCTCGCAGCCATCATCCCATGCATGCCCACCCAAGCGGCGGAATTCCACAGCTCGGTCCCCATCGGCAAGCCCATCGACAGAGCATTGGCAATGAGCACCAGGCTGCTCAAAGGGACTACGATCAGGTTGGCCACCAATGAAATGACGCTGACCAAATGGAAGCATTCTACCGACATCGGCCACGACGCCACCAACGCGGCCAGACCGGTGACACATCCGCGGCATAACCCTCGCTCAGCCCATTCCCACGCCCGTCGCGTGCGAGACCATTGCGAGGGTGGCAACAAAGGATCCGGGCGCCAGGGACGATGCTCTAGCCACCAGGCCTCCCACCTCGAAGGGAAGACCGCCAACGCTGCCACCACCAAAAACGACAACAGAAAACCCGCCTGAAACAGTTGCCCTGGCTCGGCGATCAAGATGATCAACGCCGCCAGCGACAGGGAATTGAGCAAGTCACCGGGACGCTCCAGCATCCATGTTCCCACTACTACTGAAGTCATCACGGCCGAACGGACGGCCGAGGGTTGCCATCCGGTCGCTGCGACGTAGAACCAAATCAGCGGCAAGGACAAGCCACCGCACAGGGCACGACTCCAACCCAGCACACGAAACGCCTGCACCAGCAGAACAGCGATCAGTGCAATGTGTAGGCCACTGATGGCAAAGACATGCAGTGTTCCTGACCGCATGAACCCATCGTCCACATCGCCGGCCAAGCCAGTCCGCCAACCCAAGGCCATGGCCCAAATCAAGCGAGTCGCACCATCTTCGGGCAGTCCCTGCGCCAGGCGCGCTCGAGCCCAAGCCAGAAATCGCTCGCTCCAAGGCACCACGTCTGTCGCCCCAGGGCCCAACTCCCAATCTCCGGGAGCCTCGCATCGCAACTGGAGGCCGATGCCTTGTCGACGAAGGAAGGTGGCGTAGTCGAACAAGCCGGGAGCCGCCGGGCCTGGCGGCGCGGAGACCAAGCCAGAGATTTCTACCGACTGTCCGCGGAAAAATCGCCCATCAGGGACGCCCTGACTGCTGACAATCACCTGGCCCGAAGCGGATTCCCAAGGCTTGTCCTGAGAACGCCACTCAGTGACCTGAAGCCGAACCACGGTTCGTTCCACCCACTGTCCTTTGCGCTCCGACAGCCGCACTGATGGCGTCTCGGCCAAGATACCCCGCACCCGCCCGAGCTCACCATGGCCATCCAGCCGCCATCTCAAATCATCCGGACCCAGTGGCCACTGCGTCGTCTGGTAGCTCAGTGCGCCTGCACCGAAGAGAGCGAGGCAAATTCCTGCAACGAACCCCTTGGGCCAGAGTCCGGCCAGCATCAAACCCAGCAACGCCAGCGTGAGTGAAACCCCTCCGAAGTCCCCGGGGAACAACTCAGCTGACCAGATGCCGGCCGCAACACAAAGAGCAGGAATGAGCAACGGACGACGCATGGGGACTTGTCATGCATCGAACCATTTCCCGGAGAACCTGAAGGGAATTTTCGACAAACAAACAGAATGCGTCAGCCCGGACGTCTCCAACGCCACCAGAGTGCGGCCAGCGCCAAGCCCAGCGCGGCACCTGCGGCATCGATCATCACATCCGAGGGGGTTCCGACTCGGGTCGGCACAAAGGTCTGATGCCATTCATCGGACACGGCATACATCACCGACAGCCCCCAGGCCAACCCAGCCGCCCGCAGCGGCTGTGGGGCTTCAGTGGAACGACGCACAGCGAGAAAAACCCGCCAAGCCAACCAGGCCAACACCGCATATTCGGACACATGGGCCCCTTTACGGATCAAGAAAATCACTTCGTCCATCCGCTCGCTCGTAGCCTCGGGCATCCACCAACGCAGCAAGGGACCAAGGATACGCGAGCCCCGCTTTCCGGAACCGGAATCGGCAGAAGCCCAGAAAATTACTCCCATCCATAGCACCAGGGGCCCCCAGTACCGGAGTCGTTGGAACACCCCTGACATGCTATCGAGGGAAGCAAGCCACGGCCGAATGGAAAAGGGCAAAGGCTGCCCATGGCGGCGTGCCTTCAATATTCCGATTCTTCCACCCGACTCCTGCTTCCCGGAAACCGAGCGCCGCCGCACCGGCCTGTGCGGCAAAACCACTTCAGTTCTTACCCCGACCGTCATCCACCGGCCAGTTGCCAATCTCCGCGTGCGGCTCGTTGTCGTTGTTCCAGCGGGCCCGCCACGTAGTGCTCAACGGATTGACCACCTCCCGGCGCAGCGCCGATTCAGCGTGACCGTCGGCGAACATAATATTGCAGCGCAGGTTGTGGCGCTTGGCTGGCCACTGATCCTTTTCCTTCGGATCGATATTTCCGTCCCATGAACGATCCGTAAGGCTATCAGCGATCATGATCATATCGGACGGAGCCTTGACCCGGCTCTCCGGCATCTCCGGTTGGCTGGGCGGATTAATGTCACCACCCAAACCCAATTGCTGACTCAGGTCCGGAGTAGGATTTCGCAGGCCCCAATCATTGTATCCGAAGCTGAAGCGGGTCCCTGAACCCGACGCCAAAACTAGGTTGATGCCCTGAGGGAAGGTCTTGTTAACGTTGGTGTCCCACTGGGCATCTTTGGGATTAGCCGGGCAATAGAACGAAGCGCGGTTGGTGCCCATCTCGCCGAAAAGGCGCAGCGGCCAAAGATAGTAGAAATCGGGCACTTTGATGCAGCCGGGGTATTTCTGATAATTCTGCGTGTACATGGCCGTCGCGAGGCCCATTTGTCGCTGGTTATTGATGCAACTGATGCCCAGAGCCTTGGCCTTGGCCTTAGCCAAAGCCGGCAAGAGCATCCCCGCCAAAATCGCGATGATGGCGATCACCACGAGCAATTCGATCAGCGTGAATGCGGCATGGATGCGGCGCACAGGATTCGAGGCAGGGTAATTGAGCATGGTAACCGGAGGCTTTATCTGTGGGGAGATTCATGAAGATTTAAACAGAGAAAACCCAACTTCGCCATGCAAATGCCGCACGGTCACCTATTCCGAAACCACACGCCATGGGCCCAGTGGTTGATCAAAGCGCGTACGTGCCCTCCAGCTTCCCAAAGCTTCCGCAGTTCCATCACGGCAACTCACAAGGCTCAAGCTGTCCAGAACCACCCAAAAAAACGCTACCTGCCCCCATCGCCGCCCCAGAGCGATCGCCTCAACCACTGAATCGGTTGCCACAGCCCATCCAGGTTCCTGGTGTTGAAAATCTGGAGATCCCCCGACAACACGAAAGCGCCACCACCCGTGGTAATCCAGATCGGCAACCAAACCCTTATCGGCCTGCTGATTGACCGTCTCGGAGCAAACCTGATCTCCCGGGTTGCAGGCCGTGACGATGGCAATGCAAGGGTAGATAATTTCTTCAGGTCGGATCGAGCATTGGAAACGAGCGGTCCGGAAGGCGGGGTTCATGGGCTTTCCCTGCAGATGTCTGAGATGAGATTGAGGGCCCGTCGTTGGGCACCTACACCGTCAGAAACGTCGTGAAAACCGGCGTAGCATGCCAGTTTGAAAACCACCGCCAAAAAATCAACGGCTCAACGACTTGCCCTCCGCTTTGTTGGTTGCATAAGCGGGTCCTGATTCGGTCCGTTGGGCCTTGAGCGCATGTAACCACCCGTCGAAGAAAGAACCAACGCGGCCGCTCATCCCCGAAAGAAAACGCCCAACACAACCTGTCACAACCGTGGATTTCAAACCGACAACTTTCCGCTGCTTCCGGAACGTCGCTGACACTGCACTGCACAACTAAAAATTGTCGGCGAATGTGCGACTGAGGCGGAGGTCGACTAAGATTTCAGCGCTATTCTCCAACGCATGGCCTAGCCAGCCCTCATCCATTCTCAGACCTAAGTCTGACTGACTACAGGCTCTGCTCGCGCCGGAAGTATCCCAGTCAGAAAAAAATCCGATGAAATCCAAAACGATTTTATCCCTCTTAATCAGAGAGGAGAAAACAGAGAAACCGAAGAGACTGCGATGCCGCTGCTCAAGGATTCGGAGAACCGAGATTCAAAAACGCGAACACCA
>SXXZ01000353.1 GCA_005789375.1 Verrucomicrobiales bacterium
CTATCCCTTCGTGACCTCGTCGAACACCACCTCGGGCGGCGCCTGCACGGGGTCGGGCGTGCCGCCGAACCGCATGGACAAGGTCATCGGCGTGCTCAAGGCCTACACCACCCGCGTCGGTGGCGGACCGTTGCCGACCGAGAGTGCCGAGGTAAGCGATCTCCTGCACGGCATGGGGCGCGAGTTTGGTTCCACAACCGGCCGAGCCCGTCGTTGCGGATGGTTCGACGCCGTGGCCACCCGCCACGCGACCATGGTCAACGGCATCGACGAGCTGGCCATCACCAACATTGACGGTCTGGATTCTTTGAAGACGTTGCAGGTCTGCGTTGCCTACCGGGCCGACGGTCAGACGTTGCGACATTTTCCGGCCGACCATGAGGTGCTGGCTCGCTGTGAGCCGGTGTACGAGACCTTCCCTGGCTGGCAGACCTCGACCGAAGAGATCACCCGTTGGGAAGACCTTCCGGTCAACTGCCGCAATTACCTGCTGGCCATTTCTCAGATGACGGGCGCTCGCCTAACCATCGCTAGCGTGGGTCCCGCCCGCGCGCAGACCATGTTCCTTTGAGGTTGCTCGTGAGCGCCGAGCCCAAGCTGTCCGCGGCGGCACAAGCCAATTTGCCGACCCATGTGGCCGTCATCATGGACGGCAATGGGCGGTGGGCTAAGCAGCGTGGGTTGCCGCGGGTCGAAGGGCACCGCAATGGCGTGGAATCGGTTCGGACCATTGTCCGTGCCGCCGCTGAAGTGGGCATCAAGTACCTGACACTCTACGCATTTTCGGTGGAGAACTGGAACCGGCCGAAGGATGAGGTGGATACGCTCATGAAGTATCTGGCGCGCTTCCTAAAGAACGAGATTGGGGAGCTCAATCGCAACAACGTCCGTTTGGAGGCCATTGGGCAAATTTGGCGTCTGCCCGAGGCTGTGCAAGAGCAGTTGGCCAAGACCCGGGCTGCCTTGGCTAAGAACAATGGTTTGACGTTGATTCTGGCCCTGAGCTATGGCGGGCGAACCGAGTTGATCGAGGCCACGCGGGCCATCGCCGAGAAGGTGAAAACGGGCACCCTCGATCCGGCAGAAATCAACGAGCGGGTCATCTCCGAGCACCTCTATACCCGCCATTGGCCCGATCCCGATTTAATGATCCGCACCAGCGGCGAGATGCGCATTAGCAATTTCTTGTTGTGGCAGTTGAGCTATGCGGAGTTCGTTATTACGCAAACTTTGTGGCCGGAGTTTCGCAAAGCCCACCTGTGCGAGGCGTTGGAAGAATACTCCCGACGGCACCGCCGTTTTGGCAGTGTGTGAGATTTGGCAGTGTTTGAGCCCCCTTGATTGGGCTGAAAATCACCGTCCCGTGCGATCCGGCCTGGGGCATCGTAGCAGCAGCGGTCGTGCATCCTGAGGGTTGGATTTGCGCGGGTACCCGTTGTTGTCGATGAGGAGCCAGACGTTGTCTGCATCCACGCTCAGGCCTTCGAAGAACCCATACGGCAGCAAGTGCTGGTAGGCGTACTTGGGGTCCATTTCGATGGGGAAATAACTGAAGCAAAGCCGCACCGCGTGGGTGTGTGGGTTGATGCACAGCACCCGCCGGTGTTCACGGCACAAAGCCCAGAGTTCCCCGTCGAACCAGCACAGGTCGGTGTAGTGGATGTCGTCACCGGAGGCTCCGGGGGGGCGGGGCTGAAAATCGCTCACGACCCGCAGTGTCTTGCGGTCGACTTCAAGGATGCGCCCGGTGTCCCGCTCGTTGGCCACGTAGAGAAAGCGGTCGCCGACTGCCACACCTTCGAAGGAGGCATTCCGGTCGGTCTTGCTGAACCATCGGGAAGCCGGAGACCAGTCAATGGGCAGGCGCTCGAGCGGTTTACCGGGGGCTGATTGCTTGAGGATCCAGCGCGAATGTTCTTCGCTCAGATAGAGGGCTCCGGTGCTGTCGATGCCAATCCCTTCAACATCCCACGGCAAGTCTCGACCAGGTGTCAGGGGTTCAAACAAAGAAGGGGACAGGCCTGCGTAGGGAACTAGCACGGCTTCGGTGCCAGAGTTGGGGAACTGGATTTCAAAGAGTCCGGTTTCTTTGTCGTTGACCGTGAGCATTCGACCGTCGGGCAAGCGGACGAGGGCCGAGGCGTCAAAACGCCCGCCGGGCGGGGTGAGGGTCCAAGATTGAGCCACCGAAAGGGGCTGGGTTCGGGTGGTGGAGCCAACCGGGTTTTTTGCCGAGGAGCAGCCCGTCCAAAGGCTGGCCAGGAGGCCGATCAAAGTGAGGATCCGTTTCAACGCGACGACCTTAGTTGAGGCGGGTGTGAAAAGCAGGAGGAAAACCGTTTTACAGGCCGCCGATCCTCAGTACGGTCTCGCCGTTAGGTCACCAATCCGTAACATGACGCACTCCTTACCTTCGTCTGGCCTGGAACCGGGCATTCTCCAGCGTTCTTCGCTGTATCGGGAGTTTCTTGCCGAGAAGGATGAAATCCTGAAGCACAAGTGGATTGAGTCGGAGAAAGTGGGTTACGATATCGGGTTCGAGGCGGCCTTGGTGGATTGGATCACCAAGCACCGTGCCAGTTGGCGACGCGCTCGTACCTCGGGAACCCTCACCTGAAATTGCTCACCTGTGTCTGCAAGCCTCTGTGGAGCGTGTAGCGGCCAGGTCTGAGTCTCTCTTCGGATCATGAATTCCATGCTTCTCGATTCGGCAGCCCTTCAGCGAACGCTGGCGCGCATGGCTCATGAGATTGCCGAAGCCAATCCGGATGCCGGATCGTTGGTGCTGGTGGGGATCCAACGGGGCGGGGTGCCGGTGGCCCTTCGATTGGCCGCTGAATTGGCCCAGGTGTTTGGGCGAACTGTCC